>NZ_JBLUNZ020000069.1:0-9003 GCF_048061935.2 Leucobacter sp. BZR 635
AGTGCACACTATTGAGTTCTCAAGAACCAGACACCCACCGTACCGGCCTCAACCAAGAGACCCTCCGAAGAGCAACTCGCCTATCGTACCACACGAAGGTGATACTGCGCATCCGTTTGAACCGAACCGCTGTGCGGCCCGGCTGCGTTGCGCTGACAAGTGAATACATTACGGGGAACGGCCCCGACCCGCAAGCTTTGCCCGGGTCTCGGGCGTGTCTCCGCGTGATTCCGCCGTTCATGCTCTAGTGGGGAGAAGTTCATCGCCGTGTCACCCGTGGCCATCAATGCTCGAAAGCCCCCGAAACCGGCCGCTTTCAGCGAGCGGGCCCGCGATCCCGCGCGTGTTGTCATTTCGCGCGCGCTCCACCTCTCGCAGGCTGCGGCTTCTACACTGATGGGGTGACTGAAACCCCAGTGAACCCAGGTTCCCCCTCCCCCGCAGATTTCTCCTTCGACGTCGAGCATCGCCTCGAATCAGGAGGAGCTCGCGCGAGCGACGGTCGTGCGCTCGGACGTGCCGGAACGATCCACACCCCGCACGGTGATATTCAGACGCCCGCATTCATCCCCGTGGGCACTAAGGCCACGGTGAAGGCGGTGCTCCCCGAGACCGTGACCGAGTTCGGCGGGCAGGCGGTGCTCGCCAACGCGTACCACCTCTTCCTTCAGCCAGGCAGCGACATCGTTGATGAGGCTGGCGGCTTCGGCAAGTTCATGAACTGGCACGGCCCCACCTTCACCGACTCGGGCGGGTTCCAGGTGATGTCGCTCGGAGTCGGCTTTAAGAAGGTCATCTCCATGCGGGAGGGTGCCCACGAGCAGGCCGAGGTGATCGCCAAGAACAAAGAGCGGCTCGCGCACGTCGATGAAGACGGTGTCACCTTTAAGTCCTTCATCAACGGCGACAAGCACCGCTTCACCCCCGAGGTGTCGATGCAGATTCAGCACCAGCTCGGCGCGGACATCATCTTCGCCTTCGACGAGTGCACCACGCTCTTGAATACCCGTGACTATCAAGAAGACTCCGTTGCGCGCACCGAGCGGTGGGCCGTGCGCTGCCTCGACGAGCACGCGCGCCAAACCGCCGAGCGGCAGCACCGCCCGTACCAGGCACTCTTCGGTGTCGTGCAGGGCGCACAGTATGAAGATCTCCGGCGCCAGGCAGCCAGCGGGCTCGAGCGGTTGCGCGGCGCCGAGGCTACTGAGCAGGAGTTCGACGGCTACGGCATCGGCGGCGCGCTCGAAAAGAGCGAGCTCGGCACCATCGTCGGCTGGGTGAGCGAGGAGCTGCCCGAGCACAAGCCGCGCCACCTCCTCGGCATCTCAGAGCCCGATGACCTCTTCGCCGCGATCGCGGCCGGGGCCGACACCTTCGACTGCGTCGCCCCCTCACGCCAGGCGCGCGGTGGCACCATGTACTCGAGCTCCGGGCGCATCAACGCGAAGGCTGCCACGCAGCGTCGCCGCTTCGAGGCACTCGACCCCGAGTGCGACTGCTACACCTGTGAGAATTACACCGCCGCCTACCTGCATCACCTGTTCAAGGCGAAGGAGATGCTCGGGTCAACGCTCGCCACGATCCACAACGAGCGGTTCATCGTGCGGTTGGTGGACAGGATCCGCGCCTCGATTATTGACGGCACCTTCGCGGAGCTGCGCGAGGACGTGCTCACCCGGCAGTACGGAGCGGACTTCGCTCGCGCCGCCGCCGAGAAGCACCCAGCGTAAGGGGTAACCATCGACGAAGGGCACCGATCCAACACGGATTCGGTGCCCTTCGTCGATGAGCTGCGCTAGGCCGCGTGCTCCTCAGCCCTGCGCACCCGCTCGATGACGCGCGTCGTAATCGGGAGCAGAATAACCTCGGCGAGCACCTTCACGATGTAGCCAAGCACGACGTACATCACAAAGTCGATGCCGGTGATGATGCCGGCAAACGCGATTGTGCAGAACAGCAGCGTATCGATGAGCTGCCCGACAATGGTCGAGCCGATCAGCCGGACTCGCAGGTAACGCCCCTCGGTCTTGCGCCGCAGTCGGTCGAGCACCCACGCGTTCACCAACTGTCCGCATACGAACGCGACGAGGCTCGCCGCCACGATCCGCGGCACGAAGCCAAGCACGGCAGCGAACGCCTCCTGATTCTCCCAACCCGCGGCCGGCGGCGACACCTGCACGAGCAGAATCGTGAGCGACGCGAGGAGCGCAAGCGCGAACGCGGTGAGGATCGCGCGCCGCGACGCCTTCAGCCCGTACACCTCCGCGAGCACATCGCCCAGGATGTACGCGAGTGGGAAGAGGAACACTCCCCCGTCGAACACCAGCGGCAGCGAGACGTCACCGAACGGGATCGCACCAAACGCGATCGGCTTCACCGCGACCACGTTCGAGATGAGCAGGATTCCTACGAACGCCGCCGAAACCAGGGCGTAGCGGGAACCCGCCGACGCCGAGTGCTCACCGGGGACCATGGGGGCGCGCTGATGCTCAGACACAGCTCTCTCCTTGAGAATAACGACGCGCTGCCCCACGTCTGAATCACACTGTCAAGCTCACCGAACGGTGAGCGCCGTACAGCATCCGCCGTACGGTAAACACCGACTAGCCTACTCGTCGATCTGGCCCACGCCGAGCGCGCCACGGATCATGTCCATGTTCAGCTTTGCCGCGACGGATGCTCCGTTACCAGCGGCGATGATGAGCTGCTGCGGGCCGGGCGGCACGGTGTCGCCTGCCGCGTAGACGCCGCGCACCGAGGTCTCTCCGCGCTCATCGACAACGACGAGGCCCCAGTCGTCACGGGCGATCTCGAGGTCACCGAAGTAGTCAACCGAGGCGTGCCAGCGCGGACGCACGAAGCCGCCAACGCGCGGGATGACCTCGCCGTCGGTGAGCCGCACCCCGGTCATGTCCGCCTTTTCGCCCACGATGTCGTCGATCGCGCGACGCTCCACGCGGATCCCGATGGAGCCCAGCTGCGCCTCCTGCTCTTCGCGGATCGTCTCGGCCCCATTCGTGAACACGATGAGGTCCGAGCTGAACCGCGAGATAAGCAGCGCGCGCGAAAACAGGTCGCTCGTCTCGCCGATGAGGGCGAGCGGCTTGTCGGTCTTTTCAAAGCCGTCGCACTCGACGCACGAGTGCAGTGCCGTACCGTAGTAGGCGCGAATCATGGGGAACGGCGGCAGATCCTCGGTGAGGCCCGCCGCGATGAGCACTCGGCGCGCCACAATCTCGACGTCGCCGCTCCCGCGGAGCCCCGTCCCGCGCACGCGGAATCCGATGCCGTCAGGGAACCCCGCTTCGAGCGCCTCGGCGCGGGTGAGAGGCACGATCTCGCGGGTCATCGCCTGGGCGAAGCGCGCGGTCGGGTACGCCTCGAACTCCTCGCGGCCGAGCTTGCGGAGTTCGAGCGGCGGCACCCCGTCGCGCGTGAGGAAACCGTGCGAACGCAGCGTCGCAGAGTGGCGCGGGCGGTTCGAGTCGAGGATCGCGATCCGCCGATTCGCCCGCACGAGCTGCAGGCCGGCGGAGAGCCCTGCTGGCCCTCCCCCGATAATGGCTACTCCGTAGGGAGCTGCGGGGTTATCCGCAACTGTCTCGATCACCATCTGCCCTCACTCCTTCTGACAATTACTCTGCTGAGCTGCTGTCGCACCAGCGTGTGTCGCGGGAATTCCCGCGGACTGACCTACTCGCCCGATAGCTGCGACTCGAGCCGTCGGAGCCGCGCGAGCGTCTCCTCGCGGCCGAGCAACTCGAACGATTCGAACAGCGGCGGCGAGACGCGACGCCCGGAGGCTGCAACGCGCAGCGCACCGAAGGCGACGCGCGGCTTCAGCCCGAGTCCCTCGATGAGCGCCGACTGCAGTGCGTTCTGGATCGGCTCAGTCGCCCACTCCCCCTCGCCCAGCGCCTCAAGCGCGGTGATGCTCGCGCGAAGGGTGTCGGGGGCGTCGTCCTTCAGTGACTTCAGCGCGTCCTCTTCGTAGACGAGCGCGGTGGAGTTCGTGAAGAGGAAACCCATGAGGGGAACGACCTCTGAAAGCACCGTGACTCGACTCTGCACGAGCGGCACTGCGGCGCGAACGGTCGCGAGCTGCGCTTCGCTCGGCTCGATCGGCAGCGCGCCGCCGGCGATGAGGTACGGCAGGATGCGCGCGTAGAAGTCGTCCTCGGAGAGGAGGCGAATGTGGTCCGCGTTGATCGCGTCGGCCTTCTTCTGGTCGAAGCGCGCCGGGTTCGGGTTCACGTCGGTGACGTCGAACGCCGCGATCATCTCGTCGCTCGTGAAGACGTCGCGGTCAGCCGAGATCGACCAGCCGAGCAGCGAGAGGTAGTTCAGCAGGCCCTCGGGGATAAAGCCGCGCTCGCGGTGGTGCAGCAGGTTCGACTCGGGGTCGCGCTTCGAGAGCTTCTTGTTGCCCTCGCCGAGCACGTACGGGAGGTGTCCGAAGACCGGGATCGCGGGCTCGATGCCGAGCTCGACGAGCGCGCGGTGCAGCGCGACCTGGCGCGGCGTCGACGAGAGCAGGTCCTCGCCGCGGAGCACGTGGGTGATTCCCATGAGCGCGTCGTCGACCGGGTTCGTCAGCGTGTAGAGCGGCGCGCCGTTCGGGCGGACGACGACGAAGTCGATCGTGGATCCCGCGGGGAAGCTGATCGGGCCGCGCACGAGGTCGTCGAAGCTGAGATCCATGTCGGGAATGCGGAAGCGCAGAGCGGGCTCGCGGCCCTCGGCGCGGAACGCCGCGCGCTGCTCGTCGGTGAGGTCGCGGTCGAAGTTGTCGTAGCCGAGCTGCTTCGCGCGGCCGTTTGCCTCGTTACGGGCGTCGATCTCTTCTGCCGTGGAAAAGCTCTCGTAGAGGTATCCCGCGTCCTTGAGCTTCGCCGCGATCTCGCGGTAGATGTCACCGCGCTCAGACTGGCGGTAGGGGCCGTGCGGGCCACCGACGTCGATGCCTTCGTCCCAGGTGAGTCCGAGCCAGCGGAGCGAGTCGAGGATCTGGCCGTAGCTCTCCTCGTTGTCGCGGGCTGCGTCGGTGTCCTCGATACGGAACACGAAGGTGCCACCCGTGTGCCGGGCGTACGCCCAGTTGAACAGGGCCGTGCGCACCATACCAACGTGCGGGGTGCCCGTCGGCGAGGGGCAGAAGCGAACGCGAACGTCGCTGCCGGTAGCGGTTGAGAACTGGGGTTCGACGGTAGTAGACATTACTGCCAGTTTAGCCGTTTCCGCAGCAGGCGGGCTGCAGGCTTACCGTTCACACAACTTCGCGTCGCCTCGCCCCGCTCCGCGTCGCTTGCGGCAGCGCAACCCGCGCCGCCGCCCGCCCGACGTTTCGCCTAGTACTGCTTCGCGACCCGGAGTTTCGGGTACATCGAGGCGATCGCGCCGAGGGCGAGCACCGCGAGGGCGACGAGGGCGAGCACCGAGAAGTCACTCATCGCAAACACAATGCCCGAAAGCACGCCGGCCGCCGCTCCCGATGCGCTCATGAACGTGTCAGCGCGCCCCTGCCACCTCGTGCGCTCCGCGAGACTGGTGAGGTCAGTGAGTAGCGCTGCCCCGGCGACGGTCACCGCGCTCCACCCGATCCCCACGAGGGTCATCGCGATTTGCACGTAGAGACTGTTCTCGCCGGAGAGGTAGGCGAAGTAGATCGCGACGATCAGGATCACCCAGCCCACGACAATCACCGGCAGCCTGCCGATCTTCCCGGCAAGGATGCCGAAGACGGGCGACAGCGCGTACATTCCTGCGATGTGGAGGCTCAGCGTGATGCCGACGAGCGAGTCGCTTCCGCCGTGGTGCTTGAGGTGCAGCGGCGTCATCGCCATGAGACCGACCATAATTGCCTGCGCCGTGCCGATGATCACGATCGCAAGCACCTTCGCGCGCCTGGACGCTGTGACCTGCTCGGCGGTCTCGGAGGCACCCGGCATTGCTGCAGCGGCAGCGGCAGCCTCCGCCTGCAGCGAGCGAGCGGTGAGCAGCGGGTCGGGCCGAAGACCGAAGTAGTTCACGAGCACAGCGGCGAGCTGCGCACAGAAGGTAAAGACAAAGACCCCTGCGAGCGGGGTGACGCCGATCCAGCCGCCGACGACGGCGCCCGGGCCCATGAGGTTCGGCCCAATGACTGCCCCAACAGTGATCGACCAGACCACGAGCGAGAGGTCTCGCGCGCGGTTCTTCGGCAGCGCGAGGTCGGTCGCCGCGAAGCGCGACAGCAGCTGCACGGCGGCGGCGACGCCGAGCGTGCCGATGCCGAGGGCGAGCACCCACCACACGGAGATCGCCGCACCAAAGATGGCGAGCAGCGCGCCGAACATCGCGATCGAGCTGCCGAGCACGACGGCAGTACGCCGCCCCTTGCGCGCGGCCAGCCTGGCGAGCGGAATGCCAGCCGCAGCCGCTCCCGCGTTCGACATTGCTGCAGCGAGGCCCGAGATCGCGTCGTTGCCACTCACCTCGGCGAGAAGCAGCGCGCCCACCGACGCCGATGCGCCGAATCCGAGGCCGCCAAGGATCGTTGCCGACGCCAGCACTATCAGCGTGCGCCGTTGGAGTGCGCCGCCGAGCTCGAGCGGAAGCTGGCTGCGGCGCTTGTGCTGCGCTGGATTCGCCGCGGTGGTGCTTGTCATTCGCTCGTCTCCTTTGCGTCGCGGGTGCCGGGAAGCGCGAGTCCCCAGGTGGTGCCGTCAATGCCGGCGAGCAGCCGCTTCGCGAGCCGCACCTGCGGGCTCTCGTTTGCCGTCGCCATCGAGATGATGCCGATGGTGCGGTAGCGGCGCGGATCGAGCTCAACGACGACCGCGTCGTCGGGCAGGGTCCGTGCCGCGGCGAGTCCGAGGCCCGGCACCAGCGCGACAGCCCCGCCCGCGGCGGCCATCGCGAGCATTGCCGGCACGTTGTCTGTCTCTTGAATAATCTCGGGCTCGAAGCCGGCGTCGTGTGCTGCGGCCAAGAGGTGGCCGCGGCACTTTTCGCACCCGGCGATCCAGTGCTCTGCGGCGAAGTCGCTGAGTTTCGCGGGGGATCCCGGCACGCCGTGCCCATCGAGCTCTTGTGCGCGGCGATCCGACACCACGAGGTGCACCTCCTCGCGCCACAGCGGGAAGAATGCTGAACCCGCCGGCAGCTCAGCCGCGCCCTCGTAGTCAAAGATGAGCGCGCAGTCGACCTCCCCGTCGCGGAGCATCTCGGTCGCCTCGGGCGGTTCAGCCTCGCGGTACTGCAGCGCGACCTCCGGGGCCTCCACTGCGAGCAGGCGCATGATTGCCGGAACGATCGTGGCTGATGCCGAGGGGAATCCGACGAGCCGGAGGGTGCCGGCGCGCTCTCCGCGCAGATCGTCGATAGCAGCGAGCGCCGCATCGATCTCGCTCACCACCGTACGACCGTGATCGGCGAGGATGCCCCCGGCTGTCGTCAGCCTGATGCCTCGGCCGAAGCGCTCGATCAGCGGGACAGCGAGCCTGGTCTCGACGCGCTTGATGCGCTGACTGACTGCCGGCTGGCTCAGGCCGAGCGCGGCTGCTGTCGCCGTGAGTGAGCCGGTGACCGAGAGCGTGTGCAGAATGCGCAGCTCGGTCGAGTCGATGGAGCCGAGCGGATCGGCGGGTCGTGTTGCGTTCACGGGATCCACTATAACCCAGGCGCAAGTCTTTCATAATAATCATTCCCTATTCTTATGAGTGAGGCGGGCGTAGCCTGATGACATGAGCACCTCAACGATGGGATCCGGCACCGCTGCCGGCGTCAGCACCGACTTCGCTAGCCATTTCCCCGAGACGCGCGGATACCTCTCTGCTTGCACCGGCGGACTCCCCTCCCACGCGACCCTCGCTGCAAGCCGCGAGTTCCATGACTCGTGGGCCTCCGGCGCACTCGATGCCCGGGCAATCGGCGACTCTGCCGAGCGCACACGGGAGCTGTACGCGCAGCTCGTGGGGATGCCAGCCGAGCGGGTCGCGCTCGGCTCGCAGGTCTCGCAGATTGTCTCGATCATCGCGACCGCGGTGCCCGACGGCGCCGAGGTGCTGTGTGCCGCGGGAGACTTCTCTTCGCTCACGCACCCGTTCGAGCAGCTCGCCGCGCGCGGCGTTCGCGTGCGGTACGCACCGGTGGCGGAGCTCGCGGAGGCGGTGACGCCGGAGACGGCGCTCGTCGCGTTCTCGCTCGTGCAGTCTGCGACGGGTGTGGTCGCGGACCACGCTGCGATTGTGGCTGCGGCGTCCGCCGTCGGGGCGCGGACCTGTGTGGATCTCACGCAGTCCCTCGGGTGGCTGCCGATTGGGGCGGCTTCGTTCGACTACACCGTGTGCCACGCCTATAAGTGGCTGTGCGCGCCGCGCGGCACGGCGTTTCTCACGGTGCGCGAGGGGCTCGATGACTCGCTTACGCCGCTCGCCGCCGGATGGTGCTCGGCGGACGACGTGTGGGCATCATGTTACGCGGGCCACACGCCGCTCGCTGCAAGCGCCGGGCGCTTTGATCTGTCGCCACTGTGGCCGCTCGTGGCTGGCACCGAGGCTGCGCTTGCGCTGTTTGCCGCTTTGGATCCCGCCGCCGTGCACGACCACGCAGTCGGACTGGCGAATGCCGCCCGGTCGATGCTCGAGATGCCCTCCGGCAACTCGGCGATCGTGACCTGGGCCGACGCTTCGGGCACCGACCTGGCGGCAATGCAGGCCGCCGGAATCGTCGCGAGCGGCCGTGCAGGGAATGCACGCGTGGCATTCCACCTGTGGAACACGGAGGAGGACGTGGCGATGCTCGCGGGTGCGCTCGGCCGGTAGCGCTCGACCGTTAGCGCGGCTGCGGCTGCGGCTGCGACCGGCACTAGAAGGGGTGCAGTTCTGGTTCTTTGACCGCGGGCTTGAATCTGACCTTGCGCTTCGGTGTGTGTCTTGAGCTCCGTTGTTCCGGGAGTAGATCCCGTGGCCTGTCGATGTGGATGCGCCCGGACGGCGCGGTCCATTCCAGTACTCCGCCCGC
>NZ_JBLUNZ020000007.1:0-96081 GCF_048061935.2 Leucobacter sp. BZR 635
CGCGAGCGCGAGGCCGCAGAGCGCGAGCACGACGGGGTCCAGCGTCGAAGACACCGGATCCGCGGTGCTTCTCTCGACAACGATCGACGCGCGCATCTGATCGGGCTGACGCCGGGTGTCGAAGTCGGTGACGCACGCGCTGCCGGAATCCTGGGCGAGGGGCGTCGCGTGGAGCCTTGCGAAGCCGATTTTGGGGAGCGCGCAGCGGCCCCGACCGGGTGGTGGACCATCCCGGTCGCGAAGAGGGAAGTGCCGTTGCGCGCGCGGCGCACGAGCACGGCCTCGGTGCCGATCAGTGGATCGGCGCCGGACGTCGTGCGGGCGAGGCCTGCGAGCGACTCTGCATTCGTGGGTCACCCGTAGTTGGCGCCCCGCGGAGAGCCGACCCTGGTTGCCAGGTTGGGGCCCGCGGATCCTCTGTGCCACGCCGCGTGGGTGAGGATCCTCCCGGCTCTGCTGCGTAGACTCCTCGGCGAGGAGAGGATCCCATGACTGCATCGAACCCCACACCTGAGACGGGCGAACACTCGACCCGCGGAGCCTACGTCACCGGCGCCGAGTTCACGCGCGACACCCAGTACATCGAGGACCGCATCGTTGCCGACCCCGCAGCGACCGGCGCGCTCCCCGCCCCGCCTGCCACCGGCATCGGCGCACTCGGCTTCGGCCTGAGCGAGGGGGCCGAAGCCTGGCCGGTCGAGGCCGGCCGCTACCGGCTCGTCGCAGCCGCGGCCTGCCCGTGGGCGAACCGCACGGTGATCGTGCGCAGGCTGCTCGGCCTCGAAGACGTGATCTCGCTCGGCTCACCGGGTCCAGTGCACGACGTGCGCTCATGGACGTTCGACCTCGACGAGGGCGGCCGCGATCCCGTGCTCGGCACCGAGCGGTTGCAGGAGAACTACTTCAAGCGCTTCCCCGACTACCCGCGCGGCATCACGGTGCCGGCGATCGTCGACATCGCCAGCGGGGGAATCGTGACGAACAACTACCCGCAGATCACGCTCGACTTCTCGACCGAGTGGCGCGAGTTTCACCGCGACGGCGCACCAGACCTGCTGCCCGCCGAACTCATGGAAGACATGTGGCCGGTCATCAAGCGGGTGTTCACTGAGGTGAACAACGGCGTCTACCGCTGCGGCTTTGCCGGCAGCCAAGAAGCGTACGACGCCGCATACGCGAGGCTCTGGGATGCCCTCGACTGGCTCGAGGAGCGGCTCGCGACGCGACGCTTTCTCATGGGCGGCACGATCACGGAGGCCGACGTCAGGCTGTTCACGACGCTCGCCCGCTTCGACGCCGTCTACCACGGGCACTTCAAGACGAACCGCAACAAGCTCAGCGAGATGGACAACCTCTGGGGCTACGCCCGCGACCTCTTCCAGACCCCGGGCTTCGGCGACACGATTGACTTCGCGCAGATCAAGCAGCACTACTACGTCACCCACGAAGACGTCAACCCGACGCAGATCGTGCCTGGCGGGCCGGATCTCGGCAACTGGCACGATGCGCACGGCCGCGAGCGCCTGGGCGGCGAGCCCTTCGGCGATGGCACCCCGCCCGCGGCGTGAATCCTGGGAGCGTTTTGCCGCTCAGATGCTACCTTCTAGCACATGAGCGAGCGAGGGGAGAGAGAATTGAGGACCCAAATGCGGCCTCCCAAGTCGGAATTCACGCGCTGAAGCAGAACGCCTGAGAGGCAGTGGCTCGCGTCAAACTCGGCGCTCCGGCGGTCGTGACGGACCGTGGTGTGCCCGTCGCGAGAATCGTGCCGATGCAGTCGACGCCGCTTGAAGATCTCATCAGTTCGGGGGCGCTGGTGCCCGCGCGAATGAACATGTCTGAGTTCTTTGCGCGGCGGGCGGGGTGGGATCAGCGGGTGCCCGAGGGATCTGCTGCATGAGACAGCGGCGCAGCTTGCGGCATCGTCGTTGACCCACCTGGAACTGCGGCGGGTGACTGCGCGGCGTGCACCCTGGCGAGCGGCCGGAGTTTGGCCGTCGTTGTCAGGTTGAGTGCGCTAGCGCACGTCCTCGTCGACCCAGTCCATCGACTTCGTGACGGCCTTCCGCCAGAGTCGCAGCTGGCGCTCGCGTTCCGTGTCCGCCAAGGCGGGCTCCCAGCGGCGATCCTCTTGCCAGTTCGCGGAGAGCTCGTCGAGATCCTTCCAGAAGCCGACGGCGAGGCCCGCCGCGTAGGCCGCC
Organism: Leucobacter sp. BZR 635; assembly: GCF_048061935.2. Taxonomy (NCBI): domain Bacteria; kingdom Bacillati; phylum Actinomycetota; class Actinomycetes; order Micrococcales; family Microbacteriaceae; genus Leucobacter; species Leucobacter sp. BZR 635. The sequence goes on from NZ_JBLUNZ020000007.1 coordinate 2,202, forward strand.
CCGAGGGCAGTGGTCTCCGCCACGACGGGACGTACGACAGGGACCCCCAAGATGTCGGCCTGGAACTGCATGAGCGCGTCGTTGGCGACCATGCCGCCGTCGACGCGCAGCTCGGTGAGATCCACGCCCGCGTCGGCGTTCACGGCGTCGAGCACGTCACGGGTCTGGAACGCGACCGCCTCGAGCGCGGCTCGCGCGATGTGGCCCTTGTTCGCGTAGCGGGTGAGGCCGACGATTGCGCCGCGCGCGTCCGGTCGCCAGTACGGCGCGAAGAGCCCGGAGAACGCCGGCACAATGTACACGCCGCCGTTGTCTGGCACGCTCGCGGAGAGCTCCTCGACCTCGGGTGCGGTCTGGATGAGGCCGAGCTGGTCGCGCAGCCACTGGATCAGCGAGCCGGTCACCGCGATCGACCCCTCGAGCGCGTAGTGCGCCGGCCCGTCTCCGAGCTTGTAGCCGACCGTGGTGAGCAGGCCGTTCTGCGAGTGGACGATCTCCTCGCCCGTGTTGAAGATGAGGAAGCAGCCGGTGCCGTAGGTGTTCTTCGACTCGCCAGCCGTGAACGCCGCCTGTCCGAAGGTCGCCGCCTGCTGGTCCCCGAGAATGCCTGCGATCGGGGTCTCGCGCAGCAGCGAGGAATCCTCGGCGGTGCCGTACACCTCCGACGATGACTTGATTGCCGGCATCATCGACTTCGGCACTCCGAACGCGTCGAGGATGTCTTCGCGCCACTCGAGCGTCTCGAGGTCCATGAACAGCGTGCGCGACGCGTTCGTCACGTCTGTGACGTGCACGCCGCCGTCGGGGCCGCCCGTGAGGTTCCAGAGGATCCACGAGTCGGTGGTGCCGAACAGCAGGTCGCCCGCGTCGGCGGCCTCTCGCGCACCCGCGACGTTCTCGAGGATCCACGCGATCTTCGTGCCCGAGAAGTAGGTGGCGAGGGGGAGGCCCACGACGGGCTTGAAGCGCTCGGTGCCGCCGTCTGACGCGAGCCTGTCGACGATGTCTTGCGTGCGGGTGTCCTGCCAGACGATCGCGTTGTAGACGGGAGCGCCGGTGTGCCGGTTCCACACCACTGTGGTCTCGCGCTGGTTGGTGATGCCGATGGCGGCGACGTCGTGCCGCGTGAGGTCGGCGCGGCCGAGCGCGATGCCGATGACCTCCTGCACGTTCTGCCAGATCTCAGCCGCGTCGTGCTCGACCCAGCCGGCCTGCGGCATGATCTGCTCGTGCTCTTTCTGGCCGACGGCCACGATGGAGCCCGCACGATCAAACACGATCGCGCGGGAGGAGGTGGTTCCCTGGTCGATGGCGACGACGTAGTCAGACATGCATGGCTCCTTCGGCGATGAATGCGCCGCCCGAGGCGGTATCGATCCGGTGCGCCTCACGCAGCAGCGTCACCACCCGCTCGACCTCGGCGGTCGTGCGCTCGGGATCCCACCCGAGTGCGGGCGCGATCGCGTCGGCCGCGACGCGGATCCGTGACTCGGTGAGGCCGCCGACGAATGCGAGTGAGGTGCGCCGCAGCAGCAGGTCATCGAGGTGCACGAGCTGCTCACTCGCCGCGAGGTGGGCGAGCTCCGCCGCCGTGTAGCCGGGGAGCTCGGCAAGCTCGGGATCCTGCTCCGGCGTTGCCGCGAGCACCTCGACCGCGCGGGTCCCGTAACGCTCGAGAAGTTGCTCGACGCGGCGGGGGTCGCGGCCGTCCGCGTGCTCGGTGATCCACCGCGTACGCGCATTGCGGTCAGCGGGGAACCCGACGCCGCCCCCGATCTGTCGCGCGGTCGTGCTCACCCGGCGCTCGGTGCCGAGCAGCTTCAAGGTGTCGTTAGCGAGGTGCTCGGCGAGCGCGCGGAACGTCGTCCATTTGCCGCCAACGAGGCTGAGCACGGGCACGCCGAGGGCGTCTGACTGCACGATCCGGTAGTCGCGCGAGACGAACCCGGGGGCGGTGTCGTCGTGGTGCGGCAGCGGGCGGATTCCCGAGAACGAGTAGACGATGTGCGAGCGGTTGACCGCGATTTCGGGGAAGACGTGCCCGATGAGATCGAAGAAGTAGTCGACCTCGTCGTCGGTGCAGACCACGGGCTTCGCGGGATCTGCCTCGATGTCGGTCGTGCCGACGAGCACACGGCCCTTCAGCGGATAGATGAGCACGATGCGGCCGTCGGAGTGCTCGAAGAAGATCTCGCGGCCAGCGGTCGCCGCAAGCAGCTCGGGGTGGTCGAGCACGACGTGCGAACCCTTGGTGCCGCCCATGTAGCGGGTCTGCTCGCCGAGTGCCTCGTTGGTGATGTCGGTCCACGGCCCGCTCGTGTTGAGCACCACCTTCGCGGTGAACTCAAAATCTTCGCCGGTGGTCTCGTCACGCAACTGGACCTTGCCGCCCCGCATGCCTGCCCCGCTCACGTAGTTCGCGCTCCGGGCGCGGTCGCCGCCGGCCTGCTCACCATCGTGCAACACGTCGAGCGCGAGCCGCTCGGGGTCGTGCATCGAGGCGTCGTAGTACGTGGCGGTGTACTTGATGCCGTCGTTCATTGCGGGTAGTTCTGCGAGCGACTTCTTCTTGCCCAGGAAGCGGTGCCGCGGCACCTGGCCGCCCCCGCGCGAGAACGTGTCGTACATCATCAGGCCCATCTTGATGAGCACCGCCCCACGCTCACGCGGCTTGCCGCGACCGTGGGTGACAAGCAGCCGGAACGGAGCGGAGAGGATGCCGGAGAAGGTCGAGAAGATGGGGATCGTCGTCTCGAGCGGCCGCACGTAGTGGGGCGCGGTGCGCAGCAGCCGGTTGCGCTCGGCCACAGACTCCTGCACGAGCCGAAACTCGCCGTTCTCGAGATAGCGAATGCCGCCGTGGATCATGTGGCTCGACGCCGAAGACGCCCCCGACACGAAGTCGCCGCGCTCGACGAGTGCAACGTCGACGCCCTGCAGCGCGAGGTCACGGAACGTGGCGATGCCGTTGATGCCGCCGCCGATGATGAGAACGTCCGCGCTGGGGCGCTCGCGCAGCCGCGCAACACTCGGGCGGAGCGAATCGTGAGTGACATGCATGGCGCGGCCTTTCTCGGAGTGTGCTTCCAGCATGGTTCCATTCTGCACCCAATTGCAAAAGGGTTGCACAAACGTGCAAGACTGGGTGCGAACGGGAGGACAGCCGATGGCCGAAGAGCGGAAAGCTGTGAAACTGCGCGAGGCGCTCGCCGCCGCGCAGCTGTACTACCGGCAAGACTTCACGATGCAGGCGATCGCGAAAGAACTCGGGGTATCGCGCTCCTCGGTATCGAGGCTCCTCAGCTACGCGAAGGAGTCTGGGCTCGTCGAGATCCGGATCCACTCGCCGCAGGAAGCCCGCTCCCGCGTCGAGCAACGCTTCGCCGAACGATTCGGCGTCACCGCCCATGTCGTACCTGTCGCTGGCCGCCTCAGCGAGAACGAGCAGCTCGAGCGCACCGCCCAGGTCGCCGCTCACCTCATCGCCGCGAGCGTGAAGGCCCGATCCATCGTGGGTGTCGCCTGGGGATCGACAATCAGCGCAGTCACCAAGTACCTGCCGAGCACGAGCAAGCACGGCGTCCAGCTCGTGCAAATGAACGGTGCGGCAAACGTCTACTCGACCGGGGTGCAGTACACGACGGAGCTCCTTGGCGGCTTTGCCGAGCGGCTCTCGGCAGAGGTGTTTCAGCTCCCGGTGCCCGCCATCTTCGACGACCCGGCAACGCGCGAGGCGCTCTGGCGCGAGCGCTCGGTCGCGCGCGTACTCGACCTGCAGGCAGCCGCGAACCTGTGTGTGTTCGGGCTGGGCTCCCGCATCGGCGACCCACGCTCCCACATTTACTCCGGCGGCTATCTCGGCAGCGACGACCTCAGCGAACTCGCGAGCCAGGGTGTCGTCGGCGACTGCGCGAGCCGCTTCTACCGGCTCGACGGCAGCACAGCAGGGATCCCCATCAACGACCGCTCGAGCGGCCCCTCGTTCGAGGCGGTGCGGCGAGCCCCACAGCGGATCTGCGTGGTGTCTGGCGCGATGAAGCGCGACAGCCTCCGCGGGGCGCTCGCCGCCGGCCTCATCACCGACGTGGTGGTTGACGAGGCGCTCGCGCGGCTCGTGCTCGCCGCCGGGTAACAATCCGGCAGCCGCCCCGCGCGGGAGACATCCAGGCGGCGGGATGTCAGCGGTGTGTGGTGTGATTGTCGGGAAGGAACGGGCAGGGCAGACATGAGCAGCGAGCGAGGAGCGGGAGCGGGATCAGCGCAGCGCGCGACCCCGTCGATTCTGCACGTCGACATGGACGCGTTCTTCGTCTCCGTGGAGCTGCTCGACCGCCCCGAGCTCAAGGGGCTTCCCGTCGCCGCCGCCCACGACACCGTTCGCTCGGTGGTGTCGAGCGCGAGCTACGAGGCGCGGCGCTTCGGCGTGAGATCGGCGATGCCAGTGGGGCGCGCCAAACAGCTCTGCCCGCAACTCGTGCTCGTCACCCCCGTCTACGAGAAGTACCGGCTCGCCTCGCGCCAGGTGATGGCGATCTTTCGCGAGTTCACGCCGCTCGTTGAACCGCTGAGCATCGACGAGGCCTTCCTCGACGTGGCCGGGGCCGTCAGGATCTTCGGCCCGCCGCTTGAAATCGCCAGGCAGATCAAGGAGCGCGTGCTCGAGCGCACGGGCCTCCCGGTGTCGGTTGGACTCGCGAGCACCAAGCACGTTGCGAAACTCGCGTCGCAGCGCGCGAAGCCAGACGGGATCCTCGAGATCCCGCCGGCGCGCACGCTCGAGTTTCTGCACCCGCTCCCGATCGGCGCGATCTGGGGCGTGGGCGCGGCAACGGCGCGCTCGCTGCAGGCGCGGGCGATCCACACCGTCGGCGACCTCGCGCGCGAGCCCCTCAACTCGCTCCGCGGGATCGTCGGCAACGCCTCCGCTGAGCGCCTGCACGCGCTTGCGAACGGCCGCGATACGCGCGAGGTGGAGACCACCCGCGTCGAGAAGAGCATCGGCCACGAGGAGACCTTTGCGAGCGACGTCGCCGACCCGGAGAAGCTCGAACGCGAGCTGCTGCGGCTCGCAACCCGCACCTCGGAGCGACTGCGCGACGCGGGCCTCGAGGCGCGCACCGTCGCGATCAAGGTGCGCTGGGACACTTTCGAGACGGTCACCCGGTCACGCACGCTCGGTGAGCCAACGAACGCGACCCAGCGCGTCTACCGCACCGCGCGCGAACTCTTCGCCGCACTCTCGCCAGGCGGGCGGCCGGTGCGCCCGGTCCGGCTCATCGGGGTGCGCGCCGAGCAGCTGATTCCCGCGGGCAGCGAGGGGCAGGCACTGTGGGATGACGACGAGCAGTGGCGCGCGGTCGACTCGGCCGTCGACAACGTGCGCGACCGCTTCGGCGCGCTCGGCATCACCTCGGCGAGGCTGCTCGGGGGCCGCGACGAGGTGGTGGATCCGCGCTCGCTGCAGGATCCCGGGTAGCGGGGCGGCTCGCCTAGGATTCGCCGTTTGGTGCGCTGTCGGGCGCGGTGCCGTCGGGTGTAGTTTAGTCGGTTGACGTTTCGTCGGTCGCGTCGCCAAGGGCGAGCACGGCCTCGAGGAGACCGGCGAGCCAGTCGTACACGAGCACCGTGCCGCGGGTAGCGTCGGCGTCGATGAGCCGGTTGTAGTCGGCCTCGCTTTCGAGCCCTATGCGCGCAGCCATTGCCAGCCGCAGCGCCGTCACGGTTCTCGCCCAGGCAGGAAACGACTCAGGGGTGATGTTGACGGGCACGGGGGAGCCGCCACCAAAGTCCTCACCGTCGTCGGGTGCTTCCGCGGGCGCGCCAGTATCGGGCACCGGCCCGGCCACAGCCTCTGCGGCCTCCGCAAAACTGTCGGCACCCTCGGGCATGACCGTGAGATCCGCGGTGACCTGGAGTGCGTCTTGCAGCTTTCGGTTGATGAGCCCCTGCTCGGTGACGCGGCGAAAGCCCGCCGCGTCGTCGGCGTCGGCGAAGGCGTCGGGGAGGAGCCGCGCGAGCGCTGGATCCTCTGGGGTTTCCTCGCTCCCGCCGACCTCGAGGCTCGCGAACAGCGGATCCGGATCGAGCGCCGTGCCACTGTGGCTCTCTAACAGCATGATGAGCTGGTGCACGAGCTGCTTGAGCACGCCCGCCTCTTCTGGGGCGAAGAGGATCTCGACGCCGCCGTCGCCTGGCTGCAGCTTCACGATCCATCCCCTTCTTCGGCGGTGGCCCAGAGGCCGTATTCGTGCATCGCTTCGACGTGGAGTTCCATCGCCTCGCGCGATCCCTCCGCGACGACCGCGCGCCCGAAGCTGTGCACCCGCAGCATGAGTTCTTCCGCGCGCTCGGGCGAGAACCCGAAGTGAGAGCGGAAGACATAGCTGACGTACGACATGAGGTTTACTGGGTCATCCCAGACGACGGTGCGCCAGGGCTTCGTAGGTGCGACCGCGACAGCCCCATCGCCGAGCGGATTGCGCTCGACGCCCGGGATGCGGTCTACCACTATCCCCACCCCAGCTCGTGAATTCGTTCCTCGGAGAGCCCGAGGAAGTGGGCGACCTCGTGGACCAGCGTCACCCGGATCTCGCTCACGAGATGCTCGTGGTCATCGCAGTGCGCGAGGAGGTTGAGCCTGAACAGGGTGATCCGGTCGGGCTCTTCGCCGTAGCCGTACACCTCGCGTTCGGCGAGCGAGAAGCCCTCGTAGAGGCCGAGCGTGTCAGCCCCATCCTCGGGCTTGTCTTCGACCAGGAAGATGACGTTGTCGAGGTGCTCGAGCATTTCGTCGGGAAGCGTGTCGAGGCCGTCGGAGACCAGCGCCTCAAACTCATCGAGTGACACATCGAGCATGCCTTCACCCTAGCGGCTCGGCTCGAAGCCCGCCGTAACAATCTGTGAAGACTGGACCGGTAGGGTGCGGGCCGGGAGCGCCGTTGTCTGCCTATCCCATCCGGTAGGCGTGCACGGGCAGCGCAAATGGCAGCCCGGACTGCTCGCCACCCGCGGTGAGCACGCCGGTGACGAGATCCTCTGGCGTCGGGTGGTCGGGGAGCGCCGCCAGGTATTCGCGGTGCGCGGCGAGGGAAGCGATCCCGCGCTGCAGCGACTCTGCCGATACCTCGACCGCGTGATCCGGCCGGTGTGCGGTGGCGAGCAGCCAGGTCGTCTTCCATGCTTCGACGCCGTCAGTGAGCTGCTCGCGGAACAGCCACGGGTTGTCCGCGTCGCGGATCGCGTCGACGACGGCGAGCCCGGTCGCGCGGTGATCGGCGTGGTTGAGCCCCCAGCCGGCCTCGAGATCCCAGGTCATGGTGAAGATCGCGTTGGGGCGGGTCTCGCGGATCGCCTGCGCGATGCGTCGGCGCGTCTCGAGTGAATGCTCGATGAGGCCGTCGGGGAGATCGAGGATTGTGAGCTTCGAAACCCCAACAATGTCGCAGGCCTCGCGCTGTTCGGCGGAGCGGAGCGGCCCGACCTCTTCGGGGGAGCGGTCGCGCATACCGGCCTCGCCGGCGGTGAGTAGGAGGTACGAGACCTCGATGCCCTGCGCCGTCCACTCGGCGACGGCCGCTGACGCGCCGTACTCCATGTCGTCGGGGTGCGCCACGATGCAGAGGACGCGCTGAATGCCTGTCGGATCGAAACGTTCGAGAGTGGTCATGTCTCTGACTCTAGCCTCGCGAGCATGTGGGTGCGGAAAACAGTTGAGGCCCACACTCTCTGTGAGAGTGTGGGCCTCAACTACTTGGGGTGGCTAACGGGACTTGAACCCGCGACCACCGGCACCACAAGCCGGTGCTCTACCGACTGAGCTATAGCCACCATGCGGCCGAGGGGGTGGAGCCCACCCGGCAACCCCATAAGCATATCCCAAGGGGTGCCGCCTCGCCAATTCGTCGGCGGTCGCGTGTCGCGCGGAGCGAATCAGGCGGTGTGAATCAGCTCGCGGGCTCCGCGTCGATGAACGGCGCGTACTGCTCGCTCACCGCACCCGCAACCTTCTTCGAAGCCTTCGAATCGGGGCCGTCGCCATCGATCATCACGGTGCCGCGGAAGTATGCGAGCTCCTGGATCGACTCGGCGATGTCTGCGAGGGCGCGGTGCCCGCCACGCTTCTCGGGGGAGGCGTAGTACGCCTTCGAGTACCAGCGGCGCGCGAGCTCCTTGATCGTGGAGACGTCGATGGAGCGGTAGTGGAGCCGCTCCTCAAGGATCGGCATGTACTTCGCGACGAAGCGACGGTCCATGCCGATGGTGTTGCCTGCGACGAGCGGGCGGCGGCCAGCCGGCACGAACTTGTCGATGTACTCCAGCACCTGCGCCTCGGCGTCTGCGGGCGTGACCCCAGCTTCGATGCGGGGGAGGAGGCCCGACTTCTCGTGCATGTTGCGCACGAAATCGTTCATGTGCGCGAGCGCGGCCTCGCCGGGGTTGATCACGACGTCGAAGCCCGGGTGCAGCGGCGTGAGGTCGAAATCGGTGACGATCACGGCGATCTCGCACAGGCCGTCGTTGTCTGTGTCGAGCCCGGTCATTTCGCAGTCGATCCAGACGATCTGTTCTGCGGGGGCATTCGACAAGGTGACTCCTTCACGCGGGGGATACGGTGAGGCCAGTCTATCCGCGCACTCGCTCGCCGGTAGGCTAGCCGTCATGGCTATTCTCCCCATCACCATCTGCGGCGAGCCCGTACTGCACCGCCCCGCGGCACCCGTGACCGAGTTCGATGCGAAGCTGCGCACCCTCGTCGACGACATGTTCGAGACGACCGTCGCGGCCCCCGGAGTCGGCCTCGCCGCCCCGCAGGTCGGCATCGGCCAGCGGTTGTTCGTGTGGATGTACGAGGATCAGGACGAGGCACCCGCCCAGGGCGTCGCGATCAACCCGGAGCTGTGGATCGCGCCCCTCGAGCCCGGTCTGCCCGAGGAAGACGAGGTCGAGGGCTGCCTCTCATTCCCGGGCGAGCGCTTCCCGCTGCGCCGGTCGCAGAAGGCACTGCTGCGCGCGCAGGACATCGACGGCAAGCCGTTCGAGGTTGAGGCGAGTGGCTGGTTCGCCCGCATCATGCAGCACGAGTACGACCACCTCAACGGACTGCTGTACGTGGACCGGCTGGTGCACCCAGACAGCCGGACCGCGCAGAAGATCGAGCGCAAGCGCGGCTGGGGCGTGCCCGGCTTGAGCTGGCTTCCCGGCGTCGACGACCTCGAGGGCGAGTAGCCCAGCGCTCCCCAGCGTCGAAATGATATGTGTTCGGCGAGGTCAGGCATTTTCTGCTGCCAAAAACCCCTGACTTCGCTGAGGACATGTCTTTTGAGCGCCACTCAGCGTGGGAACTCTTCCTGTTTGAGGGAGAGCAGGAGAGCTTCCCTGTGTCCCTTGGTGCGGAGCGGGCCGCTCAGCGCAACTCGGGCCGCCTGCCCGCGCTACGGCCTGCCGAGCGCCGCGGTCTGCTTCGAGGTGACGATCCACCCCATCGCTGCGGCGGCGAGCAGCGCGGCGGTAAGGCCGAACGCCCAGCCGAAGCCCGCGAAATCAACGATCGCACCCGCAATCAGCGGCCCGAGCACCCCGCCGAGGTCGCTCGACATCGAGTACGTCGAGACGACCATGCCGCCGCGGCGCGCGCCGAGCACGTCGGCGAGCACAGCCTGGTGGCCGGGGTTTGCGAGGGCGGATCCGACGCCCGCAACCACCATGATCGCCATCGCGACCCACAGCGCCCCCGAGAACGGGAACGCGAGGAACGCGGCTCCCATGAGCACGAAGCCGGTGATGAGCAGTGGCGTGCGGCCGATCGAGTCGCTCCACCGGCCAGACGGGAAGATGAACAGGGCGTTGCCTGCGGCGTAGGCGGCGAGCACCCACGCGGCGGTCGGTGCGTCGCCGGAGAACACGACGGCGACGAAGATCGGGATCAGTGAGACCCGTACGCCAAACGACGTCCAGCCGAAGGCAAACTGTGACAGCAGCAGCGACCGGTAGGTCGGCAGCCGCAGCGCCTCGCGCAGCTGCATTTCGTCGCCGCCGGTCTTCGAACCGGGGGCGGACTGCGGCAGCGCGTGCTTGCTGCGCAGCGCGATGGTCACGACGATCGCCGCGGCGACGAGGGTGAAGAAGTAGAAGATGAAGGGCGCGCGGATCCCGAAGCCAGCGACGATGCCGCCGAGTACCGGGCCGAGCAGCCCGCCGAGCAGGAAGCCCGCGGCGTTCACACTCGCGACGCGGGCGCGGCCCTGCGGCGGGCTCGCTTCCACGAGGAGCGCGGTCGCGGCGATCGTGAACATCGCTGATCCGAGGCCGCCGAGGCCGCGGAGGATCAGGAACTGCGGGTAGTTCATCGCGAACGCCGCGGCCCCGGTCGATGCCGCAACGATGAGCAGACCGGTCGTATAGGTCGCGCGCTCGCCAAACTTGCCGACGATCCAGCCCGCGAGTGGTGCACCGACGAGCCGCATGAGCGCGAAGGCGCTGACGATTGCTGAGGCAGCGAAGGTCGAAACGTCGAATTCGAGCGCGAATTGGGGGATCGCGGGGGCGACCACGCCATAGCCGAGGGCGACGGTGAAGCCGCCGGCGACGAGGGCCCACACTTCGAACGGAAGCCGCACCTTGGGTGGTTGAGCGGCGGAGTTTTTGGGCATCGAATCAGTCTAGCTCGCGGCCGGTGCTGGCGGCCGGGCGAGCATTGCACGGGCCCTGTTCAGGGAAACCGCATAGGATTATGGCCGACAGTACCGCCGGGACGACCTGGCGGTTGTGTGCTGAGTGGGGACGGCCCCGCAGAGGGGTGCGTCGTTATGCCCACCACATCAGTTCTCAAGCGGGTGCTCACACCCGCAGCCATTATCAGGCTCGTGCTTGGCTGGGGCGGCTTTCTCGTTCTCACGCTTGCGGGCGGTGCGCTCGACGGTGACCTGTCGACGCCCGTGCTGTTCACCGTGCTCGGCCTGATTGTCGCGGTGATTCTCGCGTCTGCGACAGGCGTCGTGACGGAGGCCGAACACCTCGCTGAGAAGCTGGGTGACCCGTACGGCACGCTCGTGCTCACGCTGTCGATCGTGCTCATCGAGGTGATCCTCATCTCGGCGGTGATGCTGGGGCCGGGGGAGCACGCGACAATCGCGCGCGACTCGGTGATGGCCGTCTCGATGATCATCTTGAACCTCGTCGTCGGGCTGGCGCTCCTCGTTGGCGCGCTGAAGCACACGAATATGCGGCCGAACAAGACTGGGGTCTCCACGTACCTGTCGCTGCTCGTCGTGCTCGTCACCGTCGCGTTCGCGCTGCCGGCGCTCATCGGCAGTGAAGGGGCATACCTGCCCGCGCAGGCGATCCCGATTATCGGGCTCACGGTCGTGCTCTACGCGTTCTTCCTCGTGCGCCAGATGGGTGCGCAGCGCGGCGACTTCCAGGAGGTCGTGGTTGCAAGCGCGGGATCGGGATCTGGAACGGGGTCGCAGCCCGCAGGCACAACCGCACAGACTGCCGAGCCCGGCAACCAGCTCTCCGACGCGCTCGCGAATCACAAGCCCGAGCTCGTCGCCCGCAGCCTGCTGCTCGTCGCGATGGTTGTGCCAATCGTGCTGCTCTCACACGATATGGCCTCGCTGCTCGATGACGGGCTTGACCGGCTGGGCGCACCCGTTGCGCTCTCCGGGATCCTCATCGCGATGATCGTGTTCCTGCCCGAGACGATCACGGCGATCCGTGCGGCGCTTGCGGGCGAGATCCAGCGCGTGAGTAACCTGTGCCACGGTGCCCTGGTGTCGACCGTGGGGCTGACGATTCCCGCGGTGCTCACGATCGGCCTGCTCACCGGGCAGACGGTCACGCTCGGCGAGGGCCCAACGAATCTGCTGCTGCTCGGGGTGTCGCTGCTGCTCACGATGACCACGTTCTCGGGCCGCCGGGTCACCGCGCTGCACGGCGCAGCGCACCTGTTCGTGTTCGTGCTGTACGGGATTACCGTGTTCCAGTAGCGGCCGACTCGGGTGGGAAACTCCTAGACTGGAGATACCGACTCGAAAGGAACTCGAAGCATGGGATTTTTCACGAAGGATACGCCGACCCCCGCGGCCGCCGGTGGCGCGCTGAAGCCGCTCTCGAAGGATCGGATCAAGCACTCACTCGAAGAGGCTGGCTGGTCGTACAACGTTGATTCCGACGGCGACATCGGCGGCGGCTGGGAGTACGGCTCGTTCTACTTCTTCGTGAACGGCGAGAACGACGAGCTGCTCTGCGTGCGCGGATTCTGGCGGGGCGAGCTCGACGAGAGCCACTACCTGCAGGCGCTCGAAACCGTGAACGCGTGGAACCGCGACAAGCTGTGGCCGAAGATGTACGTCGCCCGCGACGACGCAGGCAACGTGCGCGTGAACGCCGAGCTCAACGTCGACTACGAGCACGGCCTCACCGACGAACAGCTCTCGCAGCACCTGCTGTGCGTCGTGAACACGAGCATGTCGGGCTTCGAACACCTCAACGAGGTCTTCCCCGAGGTCTGGGAAAAGGCGAAGCCGCAGGAGTAGTCGGCGCTCCCGCGGCACCCCGCCGCGGCACGTCCCGCCCGCACCCCCGTTTCGAACTGAGGAATTTCGTGTCCGAACGTTTCCAAGTCGACCTCACCGGCATGGTCGATCTGCTGTCCCGTCACCTGTATTCGGGGCCGCAGGTGTATCTGCGTGAGCTGATCCAGAACGCGGTCGACGCGGTGACGGCGCGCGTGACGCAGGATCCCGCGGCCCCGGCCCAGATCCGCCTGCGCACCGGGGTCGACGAATCGGGTGGCTCGACCCTCGAAGTCAGCGACACGGGCATCGGGTTGACGGCTGACGAGGCGACAGAGCTGCTCGCCACCATCGGCCGCTCCTCGAAGCGCGACGCCGCCCTCGGAACCGGCCGCAGTGAGTTCATCGGGCAGTTCGGGATCGGCATGCTCGCCGCCTTCATGGTCGCCGAGCAGATCGAGTTCACGTCGCGCTCAGCGAAGCCGGGCGCGGTGCCGGTGCGGTGGCGCGGGCGGGCTGAGGGCACCTTCGATGTGACCGAGCTGCCGGGCGCTGGCGACGAGATCCCGATCGGCACGACCGTGCGCCTCACGGCCCGCCGCGACGCCGCGCACTGGCTCGCGAACGACACCGTGCTCGGGCTCGCACGCGACTACGGATCGCTGCTGCCATTCGACGTCGCGGTGCGTGTGCCGGTCGCGAGTGGCGCTGGCGAGACGAGTGGCGCAGCCGGCGGCGAGAGCGGCGAGTGGACCTGGCGTCGCGTGACGGAGCCGGAGCTGCCGTGGCGGGTCGAGTACCCCAGTGGATCGGCGCGGGCGGCCGCGCTCACCGACTACTGCGAGCGCACCTTCGGGTTCACGCCCCTCGGCCACATCGACCTGGAGCTACCGGTCGCGGGCGTCACGGGCGTCGCGTTTATTCTGCCGCAGGCCGTCACCCCGGGATCAGGGCAGCACCGCGTCTACATGAAGCGGATGCTGCTGAGTACCCGCAGCGACCGCGTGCTGCCAGACTGGTCGTTCTTCGTGCGCGCCGTCATCGACAGCGACACGCTCTCGCCGACCGCGTCCCGCGAGCAGCTCCACGACGACGAGATTCTGCTCGGGGTGCGCGATGCCCTCGGCGAGCAGATCAAGCGGTGGGCACTCAACACGCTCCGTTCGCCGAGCCAGCTCGCCCGCAAGGTGCTGCAGACGCACCACCTCGCGCTGCGCGCGATCGCCCTGACCGACTCCGAGATGCTTGACCTTGTCGCCGAGGTGCTGCCCTTCGAGACGAGCGACGGACCGATGACGCTCGCGACTGTCGCAAAGAGCGGCGAGCTCGTCTACACCTCGACAACCGAGGCGTTCCAGCGGGTCGCGGCGGTCGCCCGCGCGCAGGGCCTGGTCGTGGTGAACGCGGGCTACGTCTACGACTCCGACATCCTCGCGAAACTCGCCGCCCGCCCAGGCTGGCAGGTGCGCGAGCTGACGTCGGCCGACCTCGTGCAGGTGCTCGGGATGCCCGGCGTCGAACGCGAGATTGCGGCGGCCGGGGCGCTGAGCGTCGCCCGCGGGCTGCTCGCTGATGAGGACTGCGACGCGATCCTCCGCAGCTTCGCACCCGAGACGGTGCCCGCGATGCTGCTGCGCGACCCCGAGGGGGAGCACCGGCGCGATCTGGATCGCGAGCGCTCCGCCTCCCCAGACCTCTGGGACGGCCTGCTCGACTCGTTTGCGGGTGAGAGCCAGGCGCGTACCCGCACGCTCGTGCTCAACGACTCCTCACCCGTCGCGCGGCGACTGCTCGAATCACCCGGCAGCGAGGTGTTCGGCGCGGGGCTGCGCTCACTATATCTCTCGGCGGTGATGCTCGCCGGTGAAGGGCTGCGCTCGGCAGAATCCGCCGCGCTGTCCGACTCGCTCGGCGTGCTGCTCGAGGCGGCGCTCGACGCGCCGCGTCCCGCCCCCGAAGCTCCCAGCAACGACTCCTGAGGAACCCATGCCTGTCGCACGAGAACTCCACAACATCCGGCATATGCCCTACGGCACCGCCCGCACCGCGGCCGCGGAGGCCGCCGCGCGTAAGGTCGAGGCCGACGGCCCGCGCGAGCACCTCGCCGAGGCGCTGCTCGACCTCGTCGAGGCGTACACCTTCGGTGGGGAGGGGCAGAAGTCGTTCGTCGTCTTCGCCCGCACGCTTCGGCTCTGGGACGAGAGCCCTGAGCTCTTCGACGAGAGCGACGAACACAACCTGTTCTGGGAATTCAAGTGGATCGCGAGCGACCTGCCCGACTACCCGCAGATCACTCGTGCGCAGGCCGAGGCGTTTCTCGACGACATGCAGCGCAGATTCGAGCTGCAGGGCAGCGGCATCTCCGCGGTGCTCGCGGCGCGTTTTGGGTGGGCCTGGCAATCGGGTGCCGCGCGAGCCGAGGAAGCACGCCTTACTTGGATCACGAGCCCCCGCGACAACTTCGACGACTGCCACGCCTGCGTGATCGGTCGGCAGACCGACTTCCTCACTGAGCAGGGACGCTACGCCGAGGCCTTCGAACTCGGGAAGAAACAAGACGGCAGCTGCAACATTGAGCCGGCAAAGACCTACCACTCCGCGGCGCTCGCGGCCCTCAACGTCGGCGAGGCCGCCGAAGCACTGAAATACCATCGCCTCGCAACGGCCAGCGAGACCCGCGGTAACCGCGACCTGGCCTCGTCGCGCGGCCAGAGCTTCGAGCTGCTCGCCCGGGGTGGCCACCTCGAGCGGGCGCTGCGGGAGCTCCGCGGCGACTACCGCGAGCTGCTCACCGACCCGCCGTCGCCGCTGCAGCACCTGCGTTTTCTGCTCGGACTCCTCGCCGGGCTCTCGGCAAATCTCGACCGGGGCGAACTCTCGACTGGCGTCGTACTGCCGGGGGTCGGAAGCGCCGGGAGCGACGCCACGGTCGCAGAGTTCCACGGCTGGGCCGAGCGCGTTGCGAGCGAGCACGCCGCCGCCTTCGATGCTCGCTCAGGCACCTCGTATTACACCGATCTCGTCGCGCGCTCGCGCGCCGCGGAGCTCACCGCTGCGGTGCTCGACTTTGGCCCGGCCGTCGCCGCTGCACCCGGTGCTGCCGGTGCCGCTGGTGCCTCCGCGAACGGAGTCGCTGGCACCTCAGCGAACGGAGTTGCGGGTGCCTCCGAGACCGGTGCCCCAGGCTCTGTAGCCCCAGACCCCGCCGACCCAGACACCGCCGCCCCAGACACCGCCGCCCCAGACACCGCCGCACCTGGCGCAAGCGTTGACGCCGACGGGCTGCTCGCTCGCGCAGAAGAGGCCGTCGCGCGGAAGGACTACCCAGCCGCAACGCGCGACTTCGAGCGCGCCGTCGCGCTGCTCGAGGCCGCCGGCTGGATCGAGCGGGCAGGCCTCGCCGCGGCCGAAGCGGCGCAGTGCGCTGCGCTTGGCCTGGACGAGGAGCGCTCCCATGCTTTCTTTGGCAGGGCGCTGCCGCTGCTGCGCTCTGGCGGCGCAGACGCGGGAACACTCGCTGCCGTGCTCACCGCGTGGGCACCCATCGCAGCGCGTATGAACGACGCCGAAGCCCAGATCAGGGTGACGGCTGCGGTGCTCGCGGCGCACCCCGAGTTCGACCCCGAGGGGCTCAGCGAGGACCTGGCCGAGCGGCGAAGGCACGAGTGGGGCACGCAGCGCGCAACCCTGCGTGACACCCTCGCCCGCTCACTCGCGGCAACCCGCGGGCGAGTGTACGCGGATGATTTGAACGCCGAACGCGCCGCAGCCGAGGCGCTCACGGCGGGCGAAGAGTTCGCGCAGCTCGGCCTGCTCGCAGATGCCTCGCACGCCTTCTGGCTCGCCGGTAAGGTGCAGGTCGACCGCGGCGACACGGCGGCCGCGGTGTGGGGCCTCGAGTCTGCGTTCGAAGGGTTTGGTGTCGCCAAGAAGCGCAAGGACCGACTGCTGGTGGCCGGTGAGCTCATCGAGCTGCTCAAGCAGACCGGGCAGGCGGAGCGCGCTGCAGAGATCGTCGCGCAGCTGTAGCGCGCGAGGCCGCGGCGCCGGCCGCAACCCGCGGAGCGGCACCCCCGCGGCAGGCTGAGCCCCAAAGCCTGGGAGAGGCCACGTGTGCAGCTGGTTCCCGCGCGAGCACCCCCTTCCTGCAAAAGCACCCCCTTTCTGCGCGTAGAAAGCGGGTGCTTTTGCAGGAAGGGGGTGCTTTAGCGAGGCATCACTGGTGGGGTGCCGCAGCAGACCGGGCAGGCGGAGCGGGCCGAGGACATCGTCGCGCAGCTGTAGCGCGCGGGGCCGCGCCGTCGGCCGCAACCCGCGGAGCTGCGCCCCGGCGACCCGAGGCAAACCTCACCACGGGTGATTACCTTGCTCCGGCGAGCGCCCTGGGCGCGGTTGTTGCCTTCGGAATCTCGTTCTTGAGGAGTTGCGCAGCCATGAGTACCTCTGGCCAGCGGCTGTCGTGATGGAGATCGTCGCGAATGAGCCCCGCGATTCGCGAGAGGCGCTGTCGCAGCGTATTCCGGTGGATGAAGAGGGCGTCTGACGCGCTGACAATTGAGCCGCCGTGGCTCGCGAGCGACTCAACGGTCTCGAGAAGCTGCGTGCCGTGGCGCTGGTCGTACTGCTGCAGCGGGGCGAGCTGCTCGAGGTACATTTTCACGCGGGGTGCGAGCTCGCATACGAGTTGCGGAAGCGCTCGCACCTCTCGGACGGAGTCGTAGTCGATGAGCCGCGAGGTCTTCCTCGAAGCCGAGAAGCTCGACCAGGTCAGCGCGATCCTGGCCTGAGCGAGCGAATGGCGGATGCTGTTGCTGCGGATGGTGCTCTCTCCGATTCCGACATCCGCTGAGAGCCCGATCCTGTCCTCGAGCCGAGCCAACCAGTCACCGATACGGGTGGCAGCGCTGCCCTCCGGCGTCGACTGATCGCTGTGGAGCAGAATCACCAGCAGCGTCCCCGAGTGCGCGAGCAGAGTTTCGGGACCGAGTTCGGCGAGCACGGTCTCCTGCACAACTCGCCCAAAGGTGTCGGCGTTCGCGCCGATGTATTTCACCTGAACAAGCACGGGCGTGAAGCCGTTGCCCTTCCACCCGAGGTGCTTCAGGCTTTCCAGCATCTGGTCCTCGCGGTCGGATGCAAGGAGCGCCATGATCTGCGCCGCGCGATTCGGGACCATCCCGATGTTCTCGATGAGCACGCCGACCTGGGTAGCGAGCATATGCAGCCGACGGGTCTCCTCCTTGGTGAACCGGCGCTCGCGAAAGCAGGTGAGCACCCCGTTCGATACGCCATAGCCGAGGGTCGCAGAAATCTGGTCGTACCCTTCGGCCTCGTATCGTTTCTCAAGATCGTGAGCTTGGGTCTTGGAATGGCTCAACCAGACCTTCGGGTGCAGCGGATCCCCGAGGCGCTCTGCGACGGCAATCGGCTCGGTCGCCATAGCCATCCAGCCGACGTAGTCGATGATGCAGACGTCAGCGTCGAGCAGCGTGAGGATGCGACGGGTGCACTCTCGTGCCACCGCCGGAAAAGACGCGTTGGCGGACTGCGGAAGGTCGATGAGGAAGCGGGCGGTCGCGGACTGGAGCTCAAGCTCGTGCACCGTCTCAGCGCGTTTGAGTGCGCTCGCAAGCAGCAGCCCGACCTCCTCAGCGATCGCCAACTCATCATCGCCGAAGGCGTGCCCCGCCACGGAGTACAGCGAAAACACGCCGTAGAGCTTCTCGTCATCGTAGATGGGGGCGATGAGGGCAGACAAGAACTCGTTCTCGTCGACGCCCATATCGAAGAACCGGGGATCGTCGCGAAAGCCGTCGTTGAGCAGGATCGGCTTGCGATGCAGCGCGCTCCAGCCGGTGAGGCCCTCACCGAGTCGCATCTGCACGCTCCTTTCGGAGTAGGCGATGTCGTCGTCGGTCATGTTACTCAGGACGAGTCGATCGGCGCTCTCATCCCAAAAATAGACGAACACGCTCATCCCGCCCGTTGCCTCAGCGACGAGCTGGACGGCTGCTTCAACGAGTTCAGCGGGTTCTTTGCCAAGCGTGAACAGACGAATAAGCCCGGAGAGCACCTCTGCTCGCCGCTCCGAGAAACGTTCCCGGGCGACAGCCTGACCTGCGTGAGGGTTCTTCAAAATGGTGCCTCCTCCTCGTCATTGAGTGGTGAAACAGCGATCGTGCCGCTATAGATTATTGCGCTCAGTTCCCGTGATCCTCACGCGAGCCCCGCGCCCCCATTCATTTCTATCAGTAAACGTCCTTGGCATATTTCTCGGCGGCCCGAAGGGCCTCCAAACGGGCGGCGCCATCGCCGCTGCCGGAGCCTGAGGCGTCGCTGCCCAGAATCTGGATGAGTGTTTCCTCGACGTCGTGTGCCATGTGGTTCTTGTCGCCGCAGATGTAGATGTGCGCCCCTCTGGCGATCCAATCACGCAGCTCCGCAGCATGCGCCAACAGCTCGTGCTGCACGTAGTGCTTCGCTTCTTGGTCTCGTGAGAATGCGAGGCTCAGCCTGGTGAGCACCCCAGACGCCAGCCAGTTCGTCATCTCCTCTTCGTAGAGCCAATTGCTTGCGCGATATTGATCGCCGAAGAAGAGCCAGGTGTCGCGGGCCGAGCCGCTTGCCTCAATGTCCTCGAGAAACCCGATAAACGGCGCGACTCCCACTCCGGGCCCAATCATGATCACGGGCGCGTCGGGGGCGTCTGGCAACCTGAAACTCTTCGCCGCCACCCGGCGGACGGATACCCGTGAACCCAGCAACGCCTCAAGGTGCGAACTGCCGGTGCCGAAGTGTGAGCGGCCGTTCGCCGCGTATTCCACGGAGGAGATAGTGAGGCCCACCTGCGACGGGTGCTTCCGCGGGCTCGACGCGATTGAATACGAGCGGAACTGCAGCGGGCGCATGGCGTCGACGATGGCTTGCAGATCGGTCCCGGGCAAGCCGAGTTCCTCGACGACATCGAGCACGTCTCGGCCCCACAGCCACGCTTCGATCTCTTGCCGATCGCCCGCCTCTAACAGCCGCCGGGTTTGCGCCGCGGCCTCCGAAGCGGGGGCGAGGGTGACGAGGGCGTTGATGAGGCCGACGTGGGGGATCCGCAGCTCGAGTCTGCCCCTGAGCGCGTCTCGCACCGCGACGACCTCGCCGCCGACGCTCACAGACGTTGCCTCCGGAAACGCGTCGAGCCATTCGTCGACAAGCACGATGTTGTTGAGTGGCCGGGAGTCGAGGGAGTCGCCTGGGAGATACTCGAACGGTTCGGGGAGATCGAGGGTGAGATGAAACGCGCTCTTGTCTGAACCGGGTGCCGTGAGCGCGCGCAGCGCAACGATGTGCGCCGAGTGCCACTCTTCTCCCTGGGAGACGAACTCCCCAGCGGTCTCGGTGTCGATCTGCTCGGAGATTTCTGGGCTCCACGGGGCTGTCTCAGGCGCGGCTGCAAGGAATTCCTTGACCCAGGGCGTAGCCGTCATGTCGAAGTCGACGTCGCACTCTTTGCGACTGAGCATGGGGATAGCGCCGCGCTGCGCGAACCCATCGTCAAGATCCTGGCCGGCCTTGCAGAAATCGTCGTACATTGAGTCGCCGATTGTGAGCACCGCGTACGGGAGCCCTGCGTAGGTTTCGCCCTCCAGCGAGGTCAGCCAGCTCCAGAACGCGTCGGCGTTCTCTGGCATATGCCCGTTGTCGTGGGTCGAGGTGACGACGAGCAGTCGCTGCCATGCGAGGTTTCCCTCGGAGAGGGCGTCGTTCAAGGTCAGTAGTTCGGCGTTGATACCGGCCTTTTTCGCATCCTCACAAATGTTGTACGCAAGAAACTCTGCGTTTCCGGTCTGGCTGCCATACAAGATCGTGAGCTCTGCATCGGATAGTGAGTTCATCATTTCCAATCGCTCTGGGAACTGGCCTCCACGGCAAATCGCGAAGCCCCGCCACACTGCGTGATCATCCCGGTGCCAGAAACCCCTGGCGGGAGAGACAAGTTTGGAAGAGCCTTTCCGTGGAGAAAACTTTGGGTTCTCCAACTCTCGGGGATACGAGAATTTCCGGGGAATGCGAAGAGTACTCATCCAGCGCAAACTATGTGCAGGATGCACATAGCCAGTTGCCTGCTGGCAGGCGGGAGATTGTAGCGTTGTGACGCGCTGAGTCTTCATCGCGGGTCGAGTAGACGACCCACTTGGCCCACTAGGGAGAAACCGCAAGGGAGAAACATTGTCTGCTGGACGCGAACAACACACGCACGCAATTCTGGTGCTGCAGCCCGATGGAAACTGCGGGCCTGACCGGATCGCAACCTGGTCGGCTGAGCACGGCATCGAGCTCAACGTGTACAACATGTCCGAGTCGACGAAGATGCCGGCGTCGCTCGACGGGTATGACGGGCTGATCGTGCTTGGTGGCGATATGGGCGACCGCGACACCGCAGAATACCCGTGGCTCGAGGACATGCGCGAGCGGCTGCGCGAGGCGCACCGAAACGACGTACCGGCACTCGGCGTGTGCCTCGGTGCCCAGCTGCTGGCCTCCGCCCTCGGGGGAGAGGTGGAGCTCGGCGAACCCGGTCTTGAGACGGGGGTCGTTGGTATTCGCGTCACCGAGGAGGGCGCGGGCGACCCGCTGATGCAGGGGGTGTCCGACGTGTTCCACTCGGGCTCGATGCACAATGACGCGGTCGTGCGGCTTCCGCAGGATGCGGTCTTGCTCGCGAGCGGCGATGTGTACCCGAATCAGGCGTTCCGCAGCGGGTCTACCTGGGCTGTGCAGTTTCACCCAGAGGTGAGCCCGGCGAGCTACGAAATGTGGGTGGGGCTTGAAGACCACAGCGCCAACCCTGAACTGCAGGCCAGATTCGATGCCTCAGTTGCAGACTTCTGGCGGCGCGACGATCTCGTGGCACCCGAATGCGAGCGGCTGGTGAGCAACTTCCTGAACGTCGTGAAAAGCTCAGCCGCGGTAGGCGCGGACGGGGCCTCGCCGCAGGCGAGCTAGGGCCTCTCTGAGAGCGGGGTTGCGTCACGCGCACCCCGCTCTCGGCCCACGCTGCCCACGCTGCCCACGCTGCCCACGCTGCCCACGCTGCCCGCTGCGCCCCGCTGCGCCCCGCTGCGCCCCGCTGCGCCCCGCTGCGCCCCGCTGCGCCCCGCTGCGCCCCGCGAGCCGCTCCCACCGGGACTTCCTCTCTGACCCGATTCATTCAGACCGACCCTTGCGGCGGCCAAAACCGGGTCGGAATGGATTAATCGGGGACTTTTGAAGGCGTTTCTAGTACGCGCGGCCAGTCACAGGCACGGCTGAGCAGCGTCTGAATCGCGCACACGACGATGGCCTCAGGGAATTCTCCCTGAGGCCATCGTCGTCTCGTCATGCGGGCCATGCGTACTGAGACGCGCGGGCCCTGACTCGCAGGCCCTGACGGGCGGGTTACAGCTCGTCGAAGACGCGGCCCATGTCGGCCCACGCCTGGGCTCGCGCGCGCCGGGTCCAAGCAGCCACCGCCCAGCCAGCAACGACAACGGCGACGCCCACCCAGGGGATGAGGCGGAGCGCCATCATAATGTCGCCGCCAGGCTCGTCGGGAACGAACGAGAAGTAGAGCCCGCCCGTGATGGCCACCGTGGCGAACACTCCGGCTCCGATGCCGGCCCAAACAAACTTCGCGAGGTGGTTGCGCACCCCGTGAATGATGCCGGCGATGCCGAGCATGAGGTAGACAAACATCACAATGGGGGTGCCAAAGTTCAGCAGCAGCGTAAACGCAAACACGCCACCGGTGACGTTGTCGTCAGCGCCGCCAGCGAGCGCGATTTGCGTGTCACGCGAGACGAAGATGACCGAGCCGAAGATCAAGAGGATCCAGATCACAATCGCGAGGATCATCGAGTTCCACGGCGTATTCCAATTCGGGTGCAGGCGACCGAGTCGTTTCGGAAGCACGCCCTCGCGGCCCATCGCGAAGAGCACGCGAGACGATGCGGTGTGCAGCCCGAGCGCGCAGAACAGGCTCGCGCCGGCGGCCGAAGCGAGCACGACCGCTGAGGTGAAGGTGTTGGGTGCGAGTCCCGCAAGTCCGGTGGCCGACGCTGGCCAATCGGTCTTGGCCTGCTGCACGCCGAAGCCAATGGCGGTCGCGTAGCTCACGATGAGGTAGAACAGGCCGGCGATCACGATCGAGCCGATGACCGCACGGGGGATGTTCCGCTTCGAATCGCGGGTCTCCTCAGAGAGCGAAGCGCTCGACTCGGAGCCGACGAATGAGAGCATCGCGAAGCTCATGCCGAAGAAGATCCCCATCCACGAGGAGCCAGCTGCCGGTGGCCAGAAAGCGGCGGGGTCCCAGCTCTGCCCGGCGGTGGCGATCGGCGTCTCGCCGTCGACGACGCTCACCTCGGGCGATCCGATAGCGATGACGATGAACGAGACGGTGAGCATCGCGGCCATGCTCAGCACCAGGAAGATCAGCTGGTTCCTCGTTGAGACAGCGATGTTGAAGAAGTTGAGCGCCGCGATAACGACGATCCCGATGAGCGTGAACCAGTACCAGTCGACAGCGGCTCCGAAGAGCATCTCCACGAGCTGGGCCATGAAGAACCCGAACCCTGCCAGCACTCCCGAGCCGAACAACAGGTACGCGCTGACGTAGGCCCAGCCGCCCACGAATCCGGTTGTACGACTGGCGCCTTTGCTCAGGTACGTGTACATGGATCCGGAGGAAGAGAGACTGCGTGCGAAGAGCGCCACAACTGATCCAACGCACAGCATTCCGAGCGCACCGAGCAGGAAGGAGACCGGTGTCGCGCCCCCTGCCTGGGTGGCTGCGAGGTACGTGAGGAACGCGCCAGACATCGCTGGCGCAATGACTGAAAGGCTCTGAGCAATCACATCCGGGAGTCCGAGTTTCTTCCGAAACTCTTGGACGGGTTGTCCATCTAAAGTTGTCATTCTGACTCCTGATTGAACGAAAACACCCCTCATTGGGTGCAATCTGCGTTCGCAGATTGCCAAGACTGTAGGTTAGCTATGCGTCAGGGGCAAGGGTGCTCGGGCAAGCTCGCGGCAAGTGTGGTGAGATGTGCCGCCCTATGGATTCTTTGCCCATATGGGGCTATGGACTGCGCAATTTCGGTTTGATATGTTGCAGCGGAGCGGGGCAGGAACACGCGCCCGCTTCCCACACACCTGCGCCGCCACCTGTGCCGCAGGCTGCCCGGCGAGCTGGGCGTTTTCTGACGAAACATCGAGGTTGAGTTGAATAGTGCGTTTGCGTCCATCACGCTGCAAGAAGCTATCGAGCAGGCCGATCCGCAGCTGAGACAGGTGCTGACGATGCTCGCCGGGCTTGACGGAGTCACGCGGGGACGGCCGCGCGAGGTTCGCGACATCGTCGGAGCTGCGTCGGCGGTTCACGAGCTCGCGGCGAACCGGAGTGTCGGGCAGACAGCGGTCTCCGTGCGCACCCCCACGGTGAGCGAGGACGGGTGGAGCTCGCGCGGCACGGTGGTCACTATCTGCACCGAGGACGCGCCCTTTCTTGTCGACTCCGTGGTAGCGGCGCTCGCGCGCGCGGGGCTCGGGATCCACGCGCTGACGCATCCCATCGTGCCCGTGCGGCGGGGAGCCGACGGCGAGCTCCTCGAGATCAACGCGCCTGGCGGTGAGCTTGAATCGTGGATCTACCTCGAAGTCGACCGGGTTGCGTCTGCAGCGGCGGGCGTGGAACTCAGCGAGCGGCTCCACTCGGTGATCTCCGACGTCCACCTCGCGGTCGACGACTGGCAGGCCATGCGCGAGGCCTGCCTCAACGTCGCGGCGTCGCTGCGCGCAGCACCACCCCGCTCCGTTGATGAGACAACGGTCGAACCAACGATTGAGTTCCTGAGCTGGCTCGCGGACAACAGCTTCACGTTTCTGGGCTACCGAGAGTACGCGCTCGAGACCGATGAACGCGGCGCGGAAGTGCTTCGCGCGCTGCCCGAAACCGGCCTCGGGATCCTGCGCAATTCGAAGCAGCACGACGTGCAGCTTGGCCCAGAAGCGAGGCGTACCGCCAGGGAGCCGCGGCTGCTCACGATCACGAAAGCGAACTCACGGGCGACCGTCCACAGGGACGCGTTTCTCGACTACATCGGGTTGCGCACGTTCGACGAGCTCGGGAATGTGACCGGTGAGCGCCGCATTCTCGGGCTGTTTACCTCTGCCGCCTACGCGGCATCGGTCATGTCACTGCCGATCGTGTCCACAAAGGTCGCAGCCGTGCTGGCGGCGTCCGGGCTCTCGCTGAACTCGCACTCGGGCAAAGACCTGCTGCAGATGTTCGAACAGTACCCGCGCGACGAACTGTTCCAGGATTCCCCGGAGCACCTCCTCGAAGTGGGGACTGAGGTGACTCGGCTGTCAGAGCGGCGCCGCACTCGATCGTTCATGCGCCTCGACGAGTTCGGACGCTTCGTCTCAGTGCTCGTCTTCATGCCGAAGGATCGCTATAGCAGCACGGTCCGGCAGCGGATTGAAGCCTTGCTGAGCGAGACATTTGACGCGACGAGCGTGGACCACACGACACGCATTGGCGACGCGCCGCTCGCGCAACTGCACTTCGTGGTGCGATTGAAGCGGGGGGCGGCGGCTCCCGTGCTCGACGAGGCCGGCACGCAGGAAGAGCTGGAGCAGGTGATCCGCAGCTGGTCCGAACACCTCGGCGACGCACTGCTGCGTGACCACACGGAAGACGATGCGGGCTCCCTGCTCAGTCGATACGGCGAGGCGTTTCCTGCGGCGTATCGGGAAGCGGTCGCTCCCGAGGAGGCGCTGCGTGACATTCGACTGCTCGAAGACCTCGAGCACACGGAGTTTTCCGTCCGCCTGGGCGCCCCACAGCCCGGTGACGACGCGAGGCGGGTGCACACCGTCGCCTCGCTCAGACCGTATCCGCTCACCGAGGTGCTTCCCGTGCTCACCGATCTTGGCGTAGATGTCGTTGACGAGCACCCGTATACCGTCACACTCCCCGACGGTCGTATACGATACCTTGCCGACTTTGGGCTCCAGGGCCCTGATTCGCCGCGGTGGCGAGACCCCGCGTGGGGCGAAACCTTTGACGAGGCGTTCACCGCGGCGTGGACGGGCAGGGTAGAAAGCGACCGGCTCAACTCCCTCGTGCTGCTCGCGGGTCTTGACTGGCGGCGGATCGTGGTGCTGCGCGCGGTGGCGATGTATCTGAAGCAGATCGGCTCCGCGTTCTCCGTGGACTACATCGATCAAGCGCTGATCGCGAACCCCGAGATTGCCGTCGATCTCGTGCGGTTGTTCGAGCTGCGCTTCGATCCGGCGCTCGGGCAAGATCGCGCCGCTGCGTGCGCCGCACACCAACGGCATCTCGACAGCGTGCTGGCTGAGGTGGCGAGCCTCGATCACGACCGCATTCTTCGCTCTCTCGCGGGAGTGATTGTCGCGACATGGCGCACGAACTTTTACCAGCTCGCGAGCGACGGAACCCCGAAGCCGTGGGTGTCGATGAAGATCGACTGCGCGCGGGTTCCCGATCTACCGAAGCCTCACCCAATGGCGGAGATCTGGGTGTACTCGCCCGAGGTCGAGGGAGTCCACCTCCGCTTTGGGCAGATCGCACGCGGCGGCTTGCGCTGGAGCGATCGCCGCGAGGACTTCCGCACGGAGGTGCTCGGCCTCGTGAAGGCACAGATGGTGAAGAACGCGGTGATCGTGCCGACCGGGTCGAAGGGCGGGTTCGTCGCGAAGCGGCTGCCGTCGCCGAGCAACCGGAGCGCGTGGCTCGAGGGCGGACGGAGCGCCTACGCGACGTTTATTCGCGGGCTTCTTGACGTCACTGACACCCGCGAGGGCGCAGAAATCGTTCCTCCGGCGGATGTTGTTCGGCACGATGCTGACGACTCGTATCTCGTTGTCGCGGCAGACAAGGGCACGGCAACCTTTTCAGACCTCGCGAACAGCATCTCCGAGGAATACGGCTTTTGGCTCGGCGACGCGTTTGCCTCCGGCGGCTCCGCGGGGTACGACCACAAGAGCCTCGGGATCACTGCTCGCGGTGCCTGGGAGTCGGTGAAACGACACTTCCGTGAGCTTGGTCACGACACGCAGGCAGCTGACTTCACGGTTGTGGGAGTGGGCGACATGTCGGGCGACGTGTTCGGCAATGGCATGCTGCGCTCGGAGCACATTCGCCTGGTTGCGGCGTTTGACCACCGTCATGTATTCGTGGATCCGCATCCAGACGCTGCTGCGACCTTTGTCGAGCGGCGCAGGCTGTTTGAGCTGCCCGGTTCATCGTGGGATGACTTCGACCGGTCGCTCATCTCGCCGGGTGGCGGCGTGTTCCCGCTCAGCGCGAAATCAGTCGATATCACGCCCGAAATGCGCGAGGCGCTCGGCCTCGATGCCGCGGTCATGACGCTGACCCCGGCGCAGTTGAAGCAGGCTGTGCTGCTCGCTCCCGTCGACCTCATCTGGAACGGCGCGATCGGCACGTACATTAAGTCAAGCGAGGAGACACACGCGTCGATCGGGGACCGGGGCAATGACTCGGTTCGCGTTGACGGCAGGCAGCTTCGCGCCCGCGTAGTCGGGGAGGGTGGCAACCTCGGGGTGAGTCAACTCGGGCGAATCGAGGCGGCCCGAGCGGGGGTGCGCATCAACACCGACGCGATCGATAACTCGGCTGGCGTCGGCACGTCTGACCGCGAGGTCAACATCAAGATCTTGCTCGGCGCCGCCGAGCGAGCCGGACGCCTCACCCGCGAGGGGCGCAACGAGCTGCTGCACTCCATGACCGCCGAGGTCGCAGAGCAGGTCCTGCGGGACAACTATGAGCAGAATGTGCTGCTCGGCAATTCCAGGGAGAACGCGGTCGAGATGCTCCCGAGCCACGAGCGGCTCATCGAGTGGTTTGAAACCAATGGGGTGCTCGACCGTGAGCTCGAGAGCCTGCCGAGCCCCGCGAGCATGGCGGACCTCGTGCAGTCTGGGCGGGGGCTCACACGGCCGGAGTTCGCGGTTCTCGTTGCCTATTCGAAGATCATGCTCAAGGATGACCTCGTGCTCACCGAGCTCGCGGAGGATCCGTGGCTCGCCAGTACGCTCGCCGACTACTTCCCCGAGGCGTTGCGGCTCGCGTATGCGGGGGATCTCTCAGCCCACCCGCTCCGCGCCGAGATTATCGTGAACTCGGTGGTGAACTCGATGGTGAACCGGGGCGGGATCACCTTCGCCTATCGCGCAGCTGACGAGACGGGTGCGAGCAGTGAACAGATCGCGCGCGCGTTCATCGTGGCGCGCGAGGTGTTCGACCTTCAGTCGTTCGTCGCGGCGGTCGAGAGCACTGACAACTCGGTGTCTACCGCGGTGCAAACGGACCTGTATCTCACGTTCCGCCGCCTCCTCGATCGGGCGACACGATGGTTCGTGCAGCACCGCGCAGGCGGAATCGATATCGGCGAGGAAATCTCACTCTTTGGCGAGTCTGTGCGCGAGCAGAGCGCGCGCATGGAGCAGCTGCTGCGTGGGGACGACCGGAACCACTTCAGTCAGCGCGCGGCCGCGTTCATCGCAGCAGGCGTGCCTGAGGAACTCGCGCGGCGCGGTGCGGGGCTCCTCGAATCGATACCGCTGCTTGACATTATTGAGCGCGCTCGGGCGGCCGGCTGGGACCTCGATGCTTTCGCTGACCTCTTCTTTGCGCTCGCCGCTCGTGTGCACTTCGACGACATGCTTGAGCGAGTGTCGGCCCTCCCGCAGGATGACCGGTGGGGATCGATGGCGCGCGCTGCCATGCGCGACGATCTCTACGGCGTCATGATCGACCTCGCGGCTTCCGTGGCCAGCCTTACGGAGCCAGGAGCGTCCGAGTCGCGAATCGACGAGTGGATAGTTCAGGGAGGCGCGTACACCAGCAGAGCGCTCGGAGAGGCGCTCGAGGCGACACGCGCGGGGGACGAAACTGGGCTCGCAACTCTTTCGGTTGCGTTGCGGCGGCTGCGTTCACTCGTGAGGTAGTTCTGGAGGGGGCTGGACAGCCCCCTTCCTGGAGTTCCTTCGTTAGGGCCTGGCAACCGCACATTCGTGGTCTCGGCCTGGCTTCCGGGGCCCTCACGGTGTTTCGTCGCGCCCGAACTTCGGGCCCCCTTGCCTCGCGCATTCAGGGTCAGAAATCTCAGTGTGTGCGAAAGACGTTCCTACTGCACTGCCGATGAGCGAGCTGTGTCCGAAATGCACACCGGTCGGAGTAGGTTCCTTGCATACGGTTGAGCAACACACATCGGCAGAAGAAAGGCCTTCCTCGAAATGAACAAAGAAGTTCGTGGGTACGACCCGGCAACCGACCTCAAAACCTATCTCGAAGAGAACGGCGTAAAGGTTGTCAAAGTAGGTGCGCCTGACATGGAAGGCATGTGGCGTGGCAAGCGGATCATGACGGAATTCTTCCTGAAGACCGTTGCGGCAGAGGGCAGCCACTTCGCAGACCTGTTCTTTGCTTGGGACCCCCAGTCAGAGCCGATTACCGGCCTCGACTACACGGGAGCGCACACCGGCTACCCAGACCTCGCGCTCGTGCCCGACCTCTCAACGCTGCACCTTGTCGCCGGTGAACCGGGCGTCGCCGCGGTGATCTGCGACGCGTTCACGCCGACGGGCGAGCCGCTCGAACTCGCCCCGCGCGAGGTGCTGCGACGCGTCATCTCACGTGCGGAGGAGGCCGGCTTCGACCCCATCTGTGCATACGAGTTCGAGTTCTACCTCTTCAAGGGCACCCCGAACGAGCTTGCCTCCCAGGGATACCGGGAGCTCGTTCCGATCACTGAGGGCATCTTTCCCTACAGCTTCACCCGCGACAGCAGCACCGAATACATCATCGGCGATATCCGCGAGCGGCTCGCCAAGATGGGCGTGTTCATCGAGGCGAGCAACAGCGAATACGGCCCCGGCCAGATCGAGGTGAACATCCACTACAGCGACGCGATGTTCGCTGCAGACAGCGCGCTCATCCTCAAGAACACCGTCAAAGAGGTCGCCGCGGAGCACGGCTACACTGCCTCGTTTATGGCGAAGGTGCAGTCGAACGTCGCCGGCAGCTCGGGCCACGTCCACCTGAGCCTGCTCGACCGCGAGACCGGCGCGTCGCTGTTCGCGAACCCCGACTCACCCCGCGACCTGAGCGATCTCGGCATGCACTACCTGTCTGGCATCCTCAAGAACGCCGGGCACATGGCAGCGATGTACCTGCCGACACCAAACGCCTTCAAGCGCGCGGCCGCGGGCGACTTCTCGGCCACGAACTGCACGTGGGGCGTCGACAACCGCACCGTGGCGATCCGCTCGATCCCGGCGGCCACGAACTCGGCACGAGTCGAGAACCGTCTGGCCGGGGCCGACGCGAACCCATACCTGGTCATCGCGGCGAGCATCGCGAGCGGCCTCGACGGCATCGAGCGGCGCCTCGAAGCAGGCGAGCCGGTTGTCGGCACCGCCTACGGCATCGAAGACAGCGAAGAGCTGCACCTGCCGGACTGCCTCGAAGAAGCAGCCGACCTCCTCTTGAGCTGCGAGGTCGCGAAGAACTACTTCGGCGAGACCTTCCTCAAGCACTTCGCGCGGATGCGCCAGTGGGAAGCAGAGCAGGCTCGCCTGGCTGTGACCGACTGGGAGATCCACCGCTACCTCGAACGCATGTAACGCGCGCTGCAGCAAGCGACGCACCCGGACAAGCAAAGGAAAGAATTCATGGCTAAGACCAAAGCAGATCTAGAGAACTTCAGCTACCACGGCGACAACCTCGACGACATCTTCGAGGACTACGAGGTCATGGTGAACGAGTGCCCGGTCGGGCGCAGCAAGCGCTACGGCGGGTTTGCCTTCCTCGCGAAGAACGACGATATCTTCGAGGCGGAGCAGGACTACGAGACCTTCTCGGTCACCCCGACGATGCTCCTGCCCGACCTCGAGATGGGCATGCCGATGATCCCCATCGACGTGGATCCGCCCGAGCACACCGCCTACCGCAAGGTGCTGTTGCCGCTGTTCACCCCGATGAACATCGCGAAGCTTGAGCCGGGCATGGTCGAGACCGCCCGCAAGCTTGCCGGCGAGGTCGTCGAGGCCGCGGCGGAGAACGGCGGCGTCGTCGACCTCTCGACGACGTTCGCGCGCCCGCTGCCCACGATCATCTTCAGCCGCCTGTGCGGCTACCCAGAAGATGACTGGCCCAAGTTCGACCGGTGGGTCGATGACGTGCTCTACGAGCGCACGGAGCACCCCGAGATCGCCCGCGCGGCGAGCGCCGAGATCCTGCGCTACTTCGAGGGAATCATCTCGGCGCGCAAGGCCGAGGGCGGCGAGCGCAACGACCTCATGGACAAGATCATCAACGCCCGCGTTGATGGCCGCGAGCTCACGCTCGACGAGATGCTGTCGTACAGCTACCTGTTGTTCATCGCGGGTCTCGACACCACCGCGTGGGGCCTTCGCTCGTCGCTCTGGTACCTCGCGCAGAACCCCAAGGCGCAGCAGCAGCTCCGCGAGAACCCCGACCAGATCCCGGCTGCGGTCGAGGAATTCCTGCGCACGATGTCGCCGGTGCAGGCGATGGCCCGCACCTGCATGCGCGACACCGTCGTGCAGGGCGAGGAGATCAAGGCCGGCGAGCGCGTCGTGCTCGTGTTCGGAGCGGGTAACCGCGATCCCGAGATCTTCGAGAACCCCAACGAGATTCAGATCGACCGCGAAGATAACCGTCACCTCTCGTTCGGCGGCGGCCCACACCGTTGCCTCGGATCGAACCTGGCCCGCAAGGAAATGGTGATCGGCATTGAGGAGTTCCTCAAGCAGGTCCCACAGTTTGAAAGCGCTGGCGGTGAAGTGTGGCACGGCGTTGGCCCGCTGACCGTTCGCCTGATTGAGGAGTAGCCGCCATGTCACAAGAGCTCTACATAGATCCCAAGCGCTGCCAGGGGCACGCGCGTTGCTGGTCGATTGCCCCCGAGACCTTCGGCATTGACGAAGAGGGATTCGCGCATGTGCTTCCCGGCCGCGAGGGTGCGTACGACGAAGAGAGCGCCATCAAAGCGATGAAGAACTGCCCTGAGCGAGCGATCAAAGTGCGCGATGTCGAGGTGGGAGAGTGACCCCGGACCGGGGAAGCATCGTCCTGGTGGGTGCCTCCACCGCGGGCGAAGCGTTCGTCACTCGGCTTCGCGAGCTGGGCAATGACGAGGAGATCGTCATCGTCGATCGCGACGCGCGGATGCCCTACGACCGCCCTCCGCTGTCGAAGGGGTACCTCACTGATCCTGACGACACCGATATCGACGTCGAGTGGGCTGACGGCACGAGTATCTTGGTGGCGGAGGCGACGGGGGTTGACCCGGTTGCCCAGACGGTCACCGTGGTGGATCCTGAGGGGAACGCGCGGGCCGTTGCGTTTGACACCCTGGTGATCGCGGCAGGAGCGACACCGGTGCGGCTTCCCATCGAGCCCGAGGGCGTCCTCCATTTCCGCTCGGTCGAAGATTCAGAGCGCATCCGCGCCGCGGCGGGCGAGGGGAGCCGCGTCGGAATCATCGGCGCCGGCGCCATCGGTGCCGAGCTCGCGACGTCACTGAGTCACAACGGTGCGGCGGTCGTGCTGCTCGATAAGGCTGACCGTCCACTCGAGCGGCTGCTCGTTGGATATCTCGGAGCCGACGTGACCTCGTGGCTGCAGTCGACCGGAGTTGATTGCAGGTGGGGCGTCGACATTGAGCGGATCAGCGGAGCTCCTGGCGACTGGAGCGTCGATCTCGGCGACGGGAGCCAGCTGGGTTTCGACGTGCTGGTGAGCGCCGTCGGAGTGCGGCCAACGGTCGAGTGGCTCGCCGAGAGCGGGCTGCTGACGTCCGGACAACTCGTGTGTGACGTTGCCGGCCGAGTCGTCACCGGTGAGGGGCCGCAGCCGAACATCTACGCGATTGGTGACGTCGTCACCCGCGTACTTCCGTCGGGCGACACCCTCCGGACGGAGAGCTGGACCGCGGCGAAGGAGCACGGTGCGCAGCTCGCCGAGCGGCTGAGCGGCGCACTCACCACCCCGGAAGAGCTGCCCTACTTCTGGACAGACGTCGCGGGCCGCAAGATTCAGGTGCTCGGCACGCTGCGGCGTGAGGGAAGCATCGAGGTCGAGTTCGAGAGCCTGTCGCGCGGCGGCATCGTGTACCGGGTGAACGGGGACGACGGGAATACAGGCTGGATCGGCGTCAACGCCCCAGCACGGATCGCTATGTTGCGCATGTCGGCACTCGCGACATCGGAAGGAACATGAAATGACTAGAACTCCGCCCCAGATTGTCGTGCAGCGCTCGTACATTGACGGCAGCTGGATCGAGCTGCAGGACAGCGGACGGCCCCTGTGCGACCCGAACACCGGTGAGGTGCGGCAGCCGAAACTCACGACGACGCCGGAAGACGTCGAGCGTGCACTCGCTGCGGCCCACCGATTCGACGAAGCGGGTCTTGCGCGCACGATTCCGCTGAGCGATCGTGTCGAGTTTCTCGAGGCCTTCGCTGATGAGCTCGACAAGCACCAGGAGGCAATCGCGCTGCAAGACGCGATCACCACCGGAGCCACGATCGGTACGACGCGGCTCGTCGCAGCATCGCTCGGTGCGCGGGTGCGGTCGATGGTGAGCGATGCCAAGGAGCTCGGCGAATCGGTGGATCTCGGCTCGGCGGAGTTCCCGGTGAAGCTGCTCCGGGAGCCCATTGGCCCTGCGGTGATCATTGCCCCGTGGAACGTGCCGGCCTTTACCGCCTCAGGCAAGGTCGCTGCCGCGCTGCTCGCCGGGTGCCCGGTGATCCTCAAACCGTCTGAGAACACGCCAACTGGCGTGCAGGTCCTCTCCGAGATCCTGGTCTCCGTCATGGAAGCCCGCGACCTCCCGCCCGCGTACTTCCAGCTCGTGCAGGGCGGGTCGGCAATCGGCTCGCTGCTCACGGGGGACCGTCGCGTCTCCGCGCTCGTGTTCACGGGAGGCGTTGAAACCGGCCGCGCAGTTGCGCAGCAGGCCGCCTCTGCGCTGATGGTCACGCAGATGGAACTTGGCTCGAATAACACGGTCATCGTGCGGGAGGACGCTGACGTGCGGCACACCGCAGCGTCGCTCGTACAGGGCACGACGCGTGTGAACGGGCAGTGGTGTGAGGCCCCCGGCAAGGTACTCGTCCACGAGAGCCTGCACGACGAGCTCGCGGAGGCCCTTCGAGAGGAGTTCGCGGCGCTGCGGATGGGGGACTCGCTCGACGAGCACACGCAGCTGGGGCCGCTTGCCTTCGAGCGGCACCGGGATTCGCTTCGTGCCGAGGTGGCTCGACTTGAGAGCCTCGGCGGCCGGTTCATGGGCAAGCAGGAGTTGCCTGAGTTCGACGGCTGGTTCGTCGCACCCGGAGTGATTGTTGGCGTAGCCCCGGAAGACGCGACCACAGAGTTGTTCGGGCCGCTCCTCACACTCCACCCGGTGAGCGATGACGAGGAGGCCCTGCGGCTCGCGAACGCGCCAGAGGGCGGCCTCGATGCCTACGTCTTCAGCACCGACATTGAGGCAGCCATGAGCCTGGGCTCACGCATCAGGGCGGGTGAGATCCGCATCAACGGGACTTTTATGTCTGACCTCGCGAGCGGCTCGCAACAGACGTTCTGGGGCTCGAGCGGAATCGGCGGACACGCCCCGCAGTACGGGGTCCGCTTCTTCCTCGGCGATCGTGTCGTCGGCGTCGATGCAGGGAACTTCGCGCTCTAGCGCTTTCCTCACCAGAAGAACGATTTACCGTGCCGGGCGCACCCGGCACGTACACACACCAACCATGCTGATGAGCGCTGATTTGTAGCGCTCAAAACACCCAACTCGAAGGAGAGAACAATGGCTATTCGCACACTCACGCACTTTATCGAAGGCGAGTATCGCGAGGGAACCTCTGGCAGGTTCGCTGACGTCTACAACCCCAGCACGGGGCAGGTGCAGGCGCGGGTACCGCTCGCGAGTAAGGAAGAACTCGAGGCGGCAATCGCGACGGCCGCCGAAGCGCAGATCGCCTGGGAAGCAACGAACCCGCAGCGGCGTATTCGCGTGCTGATGAAGTTCATCGACCTGGTTGCGCGCGAGCGCGACTCCCTGGCCGAGCTGCTCTCGAGTGAGCACGGCAAGACTTTCGAAGACGCGAAGGGTGACATTCAGCGTGGCATCGAGGTCGTGGAGTTCGCGCTTGGCGCCCCGCACTTCCTCAAGGGCGAATACTCGGGCGGAGTCGGCACGGGGATCGACGTCTATTCGATGCGCCAGCCGCTCGGCGTCGTTGCCGGCATCACGCCGTTCAACTTCCCCGCGATGATTCCGCTGTGGAAGCTCGCTCCGGCGATCGCGGCGGGCAACACGTTCATTCTCAAGCCATCGGAGCGCGACCCCTCGGTGCCGTTGCGCTTCGGCGAGCTGCTCAAAGAAGCTGGGCTCCCTGACGGGGTGTTCAACGTGGTGAACGGCGACAAGGAGGCCGTGGATACGCTGCTTGACGACGACCGGATCAAGGCGATCGCCTTTGTCGGATCCACCCCGATCGCCCAGTACATCTACGAGCGGGCGGCCGCCAACGGGAAGCGCGCGCAGTGCTTCGGTGGGGCAAAGAACCACATGATCATCATGCCTGACGCAGATCTTGACCAGGTCGCAGATGCGCTGATCGGTGCCGGCTACGGCTCCGCCGGCGAGCGCTGCATGGCGATCTCCGTAGCGGTGCCGGTGGGGGAGGCCACCGCGAATGCGCTGTCGGAGAAGCTGGCAGAGCGGGTGAAGCACCTGAAGGTCGGCCCAGCGATGGATCCCGCGTCTGACTACGGTGCCCTCGTCACCGCAGAGGCAAAGGCGCGGGTCGAGAACTACATTCAGATCGGTGTCGACCAGGGCGCGACGCTCCTTGCCGACGGCCGCGGCCTGACCGTTGCAGGCCACGAAGAGGGCTTCTACCTCGGGCCAACGCTGTTCGATCACGTCACCCCAGACATGACCCTCTACCTCGAGGAGATCTTCGGACCGGTGCTCATCATCACCCGCGCAGACACCTACGAGGACGCGCTCGCGCTGGCCTCGGGGCACGAGTACGGCAACGGCGTCTCGCTGTACACGCGCGACGGCGACACCGCACGCGACTTCAGCGCTCGCGTGAACGTCGGGATGATCGGCATCAACGTGCCCATCCCCGTGCCGATCGCGTACCACACGTTCGGCGGCTGGAAGAAGTCCGGCTTCGGCGACCTCAACCAGCACGGGCCTGACTCCTTCCGCTTCTACACCAAGACGAAGACCATCACGAGCCGGTGGCCGACCGGCGTCAAGGAGGGCGCAAGCTTCGTGATGCCGCTCATGGATTAGTCCCTCTCGGGTGTTCTCGGCGCAGAGTCTCGCCATCGTGTTAAGTGTGAAAGGAACGAACAAATGTCAGATTTCGTTGGAATGAACGGCGCTGCTGAGAGCTTCGGCGACACCGCAGCTCAGCGAGAGGTCCGGGCGAACGACCGCCAATACGTCTTCCACTCGTGGTCGGCGCAGGACGCGATCGATCCGCTGCCCATCGCAAAGGGTGAGGGGGTGCGCTTCTGGGATTACGACGGGAACGAGTTTCTTGACTTCTCCTCGCAGCTCGTGAACCTGAGCCTCGGGCATCAGCACCCGGGGATGGTCCGGGCGATTCAGGACCAGGTGGGCCGGCTCGCAACGATTCAGCCCGCCGTCGCCAACGACGTTCGCGGCGAGCTCGCCAAGCGCATCGTGGATGCGTCGTTTGAGGGCGCCCGCTCGGTGTTCTTCACGAACGGTGGTGCCGACGCAAACGAGTACGCCATTCGCATGGCGCGGCACCACACCGGCCGCAGCAAGGTGCTGGCGCGGTATCGCTCGTACCATGGCTCGACGGCGACCGCGATCACGCTGACGGGGGAGCCGCGCCGCTGGGCGAACGGGACGCTCGACGCCGGGGTCGTGCACTTCATGGGACCGTACCTGTATCGCTCAGCGTTTTACGCGCAGACCCCCGAAGAAGAGACCGAGCGCGCGCTCGCACACCTCGAGCAGACCATTCAGTTCGAGGGCGCGAACACGATCGCGGCGATCATTCTCGAGACCGTGACGGGCACGAACGGTGTGCTCGTCCCGCCTCCGGGCTACCTGCCAGGTGTGCGCGCGCTGTGCGACAAGTACGGCATCGTGATGATCTGTGACGAGGTGATGGTCGGCTTTGGCCGCATCGGTGAGTGGTTTGCCTATCAGGCATTCGATGTGAAGCCCGATCTCGTGACATTCGCCAAGGGCGTGAACTCCGGCTACGTGCCCCTCGGCGGGGTCGTCGTATCCGAAGCGATCCACAACACCTTCGCGAAGATCCCGTTCCCGGGTGGGCTCACGTACTCGGGGCATCCGCTCGCCTGTGCGTCGGGCGTCGCCACCTTCGATATCTACGAGGACGAGGGGATCCTCGAGCGCGTACGCGACCTCGGGGAACGAGTTGTCGCCCCGCGCCTCGCCGAGCTTGCCGCGAGGCACCCCTCGGTGGGCGAGGTTCGCGGTGCCGGGCTCATCTGGTCGCTCGAACTCGTTCGCGACAGGGAGTCCCGCGAGCCCCTCGTGCCGTACAACGCGGCCGGCGAAGCTGCGGCACCGATGGCCGCGGTCGTGAAGGCGTGCAAGGACGCGGGGCTCTGGCCGTTCGCGCACTTTAACCGGCTGCAGCTGGCTCCGCCGCTCATCATCAGCGAGGCGGATCTCGAGCGCGGCCTCGGGATCATCGACGCCGCGCTCGGCGTCGCAGACACCTTCTACACGGGGCAGTAAGCCGAGAGATGTCGGACGAAACGAAACAGGAAGAGGGCGCGCAATGACCGTTCAGACGCCGGCCGCAGCTGGCCGCGAGACAAAGGTTGTCATCGGGATTCCCGCGCCCATCGAGCAGGCGAACTGGCGGTGGGTGGCAGGCAAGGCGCACCTGCTGGCAGCCGGCTATTCGACGCACCTGCAACACGCGGGCGCAACGGTCATGGTGTTGCCGGTGCCGAGCGTGATCGGAGACGACCTCGACCTCGAGGCCGCGAGCATCGTCGCGATGCTCGACGGGCTGGTCATCGCCGGCGGTGCCGACGTGGACCCGAAGCACTACGGCCAAGACCCCGTGCCGGAGGCGGGGCCTTTCAGTCCCGAGCGTGACGCGTGGGAGCTGGCCCTCGTTCGCGCGGCGGTCGCCGCAGGCGTGCCCGTGTTCGGGATCTGCAGGGGGCATCAGCTGCTGAACGTCGTGCTGGGCGGCACGATTATTCAGCACCTGCCGCCGCATGTCGACGGAAGCGGGGCGCATCAACCGTTTCCGCAGGCATTCGGTGAGCACGCCGTGCAGACGGTTGCGAGGAGCTGGCTGCGCGGCGCGATCGGCGAGGAGCTCGATGTCGCCACTTTCCATCACCAGGCGATTGACACGCTCGGTGCGGGCCTCACCGTGACCGCGACGACCGAAGACGGAACCGTCGAGGGCGTCGAGGACCTTGCCCGCGGGCTCATCGGCGTGCAGTGGCACCCGGAGATGCGGGAGCACGCCGGCGTGTTCGAGCACTTCGTGCGGCTCTGCGAGGAGCGCCGTGCGCAGCGCAGCTAGCACGCGACAAATCGGCTCGCAGCCCGCGCTGGGCGAGTCCCGTCACCAAATCACTTCACAATCTGAGGAGACATCACCATGAAGGCTGCAATTCTTGAGGATGGGCGAACCGACCTAGAGATCCAAGACATCTCGGTTGGCCGCGTTGGCCCGAACGAGGTGCTCATTCGCACGAAGGCCGCGGGGCTCTGCCACAGCGACCTGCATCACCTCGACGGGGTGTTCGAGATTCCACGGCCCTCGGCGCTCGGGCACGAGTCCGCCGGCGTGGTCGAAGAAGTCGGCTCGGACGTCGAGGGCTTCGCGCCGGGCGACCACGTCATCACCTGCCTCGCCACGTTCTGTGGAACCTGCGATCGCTGCCTCGGCGGGCGCTCGTACCTGTGCGAGAGCGCGAAGAGCCAGCGGGCGGCGGGCGAGCCACCCAGGCTGTACCGCGACGGCACGGAGGTGCACCAGTTCCTCAACGTCTCGAGTTTCGCCGAGATGCTGCTCGTGCACGAGAGCGCGGTCGTTCGCATCGACGAGCGTATGCCGCTCGATCTCGCCGCGCTCATCGGCTGCGGCGTGACAACTGGCCTGGGGGCGGTGTTCAACAAGGCGCAGGTGCGGCCGGGCCAATCGGTGGCGGTGCTGGGCTGCGGCGGCATCGGGCTGAGCGCGATTCAGGGCGCGAGGATCGCTGGCGCATCAGAGATCATCGCTGTCGACCTCAACCCAGACAAGATCGAAGTGGCGATGAAGCTGGGGGCGACCCACGCGGTGGTCTCCGACCCGAACGGCAACCTCGCAGATCAGATTCGCGATGCAATTGGGCGGGGCGTCGACCACAGCCTCGAGGCTGTCGGCGCAGTCGCAACCGCGACCGCGGCGTTCGAATGCCTGGGCGTCGGCGGCACGGCGACGATCGTCGGGCTGATGCCGGGCGGGCGGACCTTCCCGGTGCAGGGCCGCATGCTCCTCGACGACCGCAAGCTGCAGGGCTCGTACATGGGCACCGAGAACTTCCGCTTGGCGATGCCGAAGTATGTGGAGATGTATCTGCAGGGGCGGCTCAACCTTGAAGACATGGTGAGCTCACGCATCGCGCTCGAAGACGTGAACCGCGGCTTCGACACGATGCGCAAGGGCGAGGCGCTGCGAGACCTCATCATCTTCGACAGCTAGTTCGAGGCCGGTGACGAGAGCGGGCGCCAGCGTGAGGAAGTCCCCACGCTGGCGCCCGCTCGACGCATGAGCCGCGTCGTTAGTTCATCGAGACGAGGATCTTGACCTCGCTGCGGTCGTGCAGCAGCTTCTCGTAGCCGTCCTTCACGATGTTGTCGAC
Organism: Leucobacter sp. BZR 635; assembly: GCF_048061935.2. NCBI lineage: Bacteria > Bacillati > Actinomycetota > Actinomycetes > Micrococcales > Microbacteriaceae > Leucobacter > Leucobacter sp. BZR 635. Next base: position 41,733 of record NZ_JBLUNZ020000007.1, read on the forward strand.
GGTGATCTTGCTCGTGATGAACGGGGCAAGATCGACGAGGCCCTCGTTGACGAGGCGGATCGACTCTTCGTGGTCGTTCGCGTAGCCGATCGCGGATCCGAGTACGCGATCCTGCATCGTGAGCTGCGCGGTGAGGTTGATCTCGTACGGCTTCTGGTGCAGTGCGATGACCTCGAGGCGGCCGCCAGCGCCGAGCGATTCGAACAGCTGGTCGAGCACGACGCCGACGCCCGCGGCGTCGAACGCGAACTCGGCCATTGCGCCGCCGGTTGCCTCGCGGACGACATCGGCGAGGTTCTCAGCTGACGGATCCACGACGATATCGGCGACGCCGGTCTCCTGTGCCTTCGCGCGGCGCTCTGGTGAGACCTCGCTGACGATGGTCTTCAGGCCGTACGCGCGGAGCACGGCTGCGGTGAGCAGCCCGATGGGGCCGGCACCTCCGACGACAGCAAACTTGCCGGCGGCCGTGTCAGCACCCGCGTGGCGCACGGCGTGCAGCGACACCGCGAGGGGCTCGATGAGGGCGGCCTGGTCGAGCGGCATTGCGCCCACCTTGTGCACCCAACGCTCTTCGACAACGATGTGCTCGGAGAGTCCGCCACCGAGGCCCGAGATGCCGATGAAGCCCATCTTCTCGCACAGGTTGTACTTGTTCGCCTTGCACGCGTGGCAGACGCCACACACCATGAGCGGCTCGACAGCGACGTTGTCGCCGACGGCAACGCCGGTCACGCCCTCGCCGACCTCTTCGACAACGCCCGAGAACTCGTGGCCGAACACGACGGGGAGCGTTTCACCCGAGATCGGGTGCGGCTCAGCGTCGGTGGGGCCGGGGGCCATGGGGCCGTCGTGGTAGAGGTGCAGATCACTTCCGCAGATACCGTTGAATGCCGGGGCGATCTTCACGGTGCCCGGACGGGTCGTGGGCTCCTCGATCTCCTCGATGCGAACCTCATTCTTGCCGTAGTAGCGTGCTGCTCTCATCTGTTCCTCCTGTGAACGTGTCTTGTGGACACGTCCAGCCTACGGCGACAGAATCTGCGGCTGCACAGGCCCGCTCGATAGGCTGGACGCTACGGAGAAACCCGAATGATCAGCCCTCCGACCTCGCCATGAACTGTCGCCGTGACCGGCGGTCGAGGAGCAGCATCACGCCAGCGCCGAGCGCCGCTGCCGCGAGCGCACCTGCCGCGGCGATTGCGCTGGACGCGCCAGACGCGGCGAGGTCGCCTTCGTGACCGGGCCCCGCGGGCTTCGGATCAACAGGCTTCGGGTCGGAGGTCGGGGGAGTCGGGCCCGGATCGGTGGGGCCCGGGGGCGTCGGGCCTGGATCGATCGGGTCAGGCTTTTCGGCCTCGCTCACGAGCAACGCATCAGCTGCGAGCGTCGCCGTGATGCGGCAGTCGGCAGCGCCGGTGACGCTCACGGTGACCCGTGCGTCAGCGTCGGCCTCGGTGAGTGAGTACTGTGCTCCCGTCGCCCCGGCGATCGGGGTGCCGTTGCGCTGCCACTGGTAGCTGAATGTCGCCGCTGGATCCCACGCGGACACCGACGCGGTGAGCGTCTTGCCGACGGTCGCTGTGCCTGAAATCTTCGGTTTCGTTGCTGACGTGAATGCGACGTCTTCAGACACCGTCGCGAAGGTGAGACCGAACGTGTCGGGGGCTGAGCTCCCTGCCCGCGACACACCGTTTTTGGCTTGAAGGGTCACTGATCCCGCCTCCGTGGGAGTACCTGTGACTGCGCCCGTGTCGGAGTCGAGTGACACGCCCGCGGGGAGCGCCCCTTCTGAGATCGTCACCCAGGTGGGCAGCGGATTTCCGGTGAACTCAGGAGCAAGGTCCACGGGGGAGGGAGCACAGAGATTTGTGGTGATGGTGCCCTCGGGGTACGTGATTTCCGAAGACTTCAGCTGCATGAAATCTACCGGCAGCACGCCCCACGGGCTGAACCCAGAAATGTAGAGCCGGCCGTCGGTGCCCCAGCGCGATGCGTACGTGTTGAAGAAGCCGATTTGCCCGAAGTTCACGACAGTGGTTTGGGCTTTGGTTGCCGCATCGATCGCCACGATTGAGGTGCCGGGCGTGACGTAGATCGTCCCCTCGGTGAACTCGGTCATATCGATGCCGCGGATCGTGCCGCTGACGTCATATGTGGTGACCGTTTCAGGGGCGCCAGCGGGGTCTGCAATCACTCCGACCTGGTTGGTGTCCGCGGCAAAGGCGATTGCGCCGGTGTCGTGGTCGACCTGCATCCAAGGCGTCTGCTCGGAGTTTCCAGTGGCCGCGAGGCCCAGCGAAAGGGGCGAGACTGCGCCGCTCGCAAGGTCTACACGCCAGATGCCGTTCTGTGTCGAAGGCGAAGCCGCATCGACCCGGAGGTACGCGGTGGTGCCGTCGGCAGAGACCGCAAGGCCGTTGCTCGCGCCGTCGGTTACGCCGGGGATGACCGGAGTCACTATGCCAACCAGCGAACCCTCTGGTGTCCACCGGGCGATGCTCACGGGGTCTGGCAGTCGGCCGGTGCGATGGAGCGAGAAGACATTCCCCGCCGCGTCAGTGGAGATCGAGTAGACCTTGCCGATGACCCCGACTGCGTCGTTGGTGTTCCACGAGGTGGCCGCAGTGCCGTCTTCGAAATACCGGTAGATCAAGGTGTCGTTTGTCCCGCTTCCGCTCCACGTCGCACTGTAGAACGAGCCTCCAGTGCCGGGTTCGAGCTGTCCCTGCGGGCCAGCCCCGGTAACAGTCATCACTTCATCGGGAATGATCAGCTGCTGCCCATCTTGTCCGAGGTAGCCGGGTTCTCCCGCAAGCGCGGGGCTCGCGATCCCCATGGTGAAGGCGACGATCGTGGCGGCCGCGAGCGCGTGCAGTGCTCCGCGTCGAGCCGTGCTGGTCTGAATTTTCATAGCTCCCCCGAGCTATCACGAAAGCCCGCGAACTGAAACTTCATCGCGAATTGATCCATGACTGTTCTTTTTTACAATGTATATCCGGTTGCGATCCGCCCGCAAGGAGATTCCGGTGGCGGAGTGCGCGGGCCGCCTCGCCCCACCAGAGCCGGGGTTCGTTGGGGAACCCCTGCGAGCTAGCCGCGGCGCTGGGTGGTGAAGCGGTACATGGCCTCCTCGGCCTCTCCGTCAAGCCCTTCATCGGTCCAGCCGATTGCGGCGAAGAACGAGCGAGCGCCAGTGTTTTCCTGATCCACGAACGCGATCCAGCAATCTGTTTGCGGGTGCTCTGGCCACGCGATCGTCGCATCGATCGCGGCGCGGCCAAGCCCGTACCCGCGGCGGGCGGGATCAATCGCCAGGTCGGTAATCGCATGCCCCGTGCCGTCACCTCCCCATACGACGCCCACGAGCGCGATGGGGGCGGGCCGTCCTGTCGACGGGTGGGCTGCCTCGATGACGAGCTGAACGCCTTCCGAGTCTGAGAGGACGTGGTCGAGCCAGTCGGAGTCGAGCGGACCGAGTTCGCGGTCGAGCGTCTCGTCCTCGAACCAGCGCTGCACCCACTCCCAGTCCGCGCGTGCAAAGCGCCGCGCGATCACACGATCAGCGGAGCCCTGAGAACCATGCACCATTGCCATGATCTGAACGTAGCAGGTTGTCACGGGCCGGGGAAGAGTGAAGGAGCGGCCCTGGGCCCCCGGCTCGCGGAGCCCGAGAGCACTCGGCTCGCGGCCGCCAGAGCTCGTCGTGACTGGCCAGCGCCCGCTGCTCGCGGCCGGTGTCTGCCGTGAGCGGTCAGGACTTCCTCGGGGCGTTGCGCTCCAGCCACGTCAGCACATCCTGCGGGTGCGCTGCGGGGTCGGGGATCTCACCGAACCGATGTACGAGGGTGCCGTTCTCGACGAGCAGCGTCGCTCGACGGTACAGCTGTAGGCCCTCAAACCCGAACGTTTCAAGCCGAAGCGGCCCAGCGAGCTCGAGGCGTGCATCGGACAGGAGCGGGTAACTCAGATGCAGGCGCGTGCTTGCCTCCAACTGGTACTGCGGATCCTGCGTCGACACACCGAAGATTCGCGCGCCGAGCCTCGCGAAATCGTGTGCGAGGTCGCGAAAGCCGCACGACTCTGCGGTGCAGCCGCGAGCACCTGGCAGCGCCTGCCATGCCATCGACGGGCCGCCGGGAGGGCTCGTGCGCGGGTAGACGAACACGACGCTCATGCCGAGCTCAGAGCTGAGATCAACCGTTCCGCCCGCGGTCGACGGGAGGCGCGTGCCGGGAACCAGCGGATACTCGGGCATAGCTGAGCGTAACACTCGCGCCCAGCAGCGCCGCAGCGTGGGTGCCGCTGATGGCTCCTTGGTAAGATCTGTACAGTCATGCCACTGTGGCCCCGTGCGCGCGGCCGAAGCGGGGCGAAACCGTACCGAACGAGGTGGATGCTCTATCGCTCATCACGCGACTGACAGCGCGGAAATAGCCTGGACCGAAGGCGGGCGCGAGGCGACCGCTGCCTGGCTCACCGCCAACGACCGGCCCGCACCCAAGCGCGTGACGGTCGTCGATGACCGCCTCACCGCAGACCAGGCGGTGCGCTACGCCGCACAGGGAACCGCGATGCTCTGGCGCGGCGACTTCCACAACGCCAAGCAGCTGCTCAGCGCGATCGATCGCCGGCTCGCGAAGGGCGGCAAAGGCGGCAAGGGCAGCAGAGCTGGCAAGGGCAGCAAAGCTGGCACAGGTAGCAGTGCTGCGAAGACGTCAGCCGCCCGCGCCCCTGAGTCCCCGGCGGAAGAGTTCTACCGGCTCCGGCAGGCCCGCGCCCAGCGATCCCGGATGCTTTCCCTCGTGCTGGTGCCTGTCGAGTTCGGTGCACCCGCCGACGGTTCGGGGTCCATACAGCACAGCGCGATCCTCCCGCTCCCGCGCGCACCGCGCGTCGCCGAGGCGATTGAGTTCGCCTACGCGAGCCGACTAGGCTTCGGAGCTGCGCTCGCCGCCGTGAGCCTGCAGGAACTTACCGGGGTGCTCAGCGCGCACCAGTGGTTCCTGAACGGTGTCGACGTGCCGAGCCTCGGGGCGAAGATCCACCCCCACTACGGCACCTTCTTGCCGACCCGCCACGAATACGTCGACCTCGTCGCTCGGGCGCCGCTCCCCAGCCGCGAGCTCGCGTTCGACATTGGCGTCGGCACTGGGGTCCTGTCGGCGGTGCTCGCGAAGCGCGGCGTCGAACGCGTCATCGGCACCGACATCCACCAGCGCGCGGTCGACTGCGCGCAAGACAACTTCGCGCGGCTCGAGATCACCGGCGTCGCGACCGCACAGCTCGGCAGCATGTTCCCCGATGGGCGAGCGCCGCTCATCGTCTGCAACCCGCCCTGGCTGCCGGGGAGCGCGGCGAGCACGCTCGACGCCGCGGTCTACGACCCGAGCAGCCAGATGCTGCTGCAGTTCCTCGCGGGCCTCCCCGCGCACCTGAGCGATGGGGGAGAGGGCTGGCTCGTCCTGTCGGACCTCGCCGAGCTGCTCGGGCTGCGCACGCGCGAGATGCTGCTCGAAGCGATCGCGGCCGCCGGGCTCGAGATCGTGGATCGGCTAGACACCGTGCCGACGCACCGCCGCGCTCGCAACACCGACGACCTGCTCCACGCCGCACGCTCGCGCGAGGTGACGTCGCTGTGGCGACTGCGGGTGGCTGGGTAACGCGGCAACAAAGATTCGCCGATTCTTGCCGCCAGTGATGAGCGGGCGAGGCGGCTCATCCAGTAGCCGGGGCGGGGGTGGTCGTGTGCATATGCCAGGGTGACAATTCCATCGCGTTCAACGCTGCATACGATACGAAGCTGTACACGATACGAAGTGGGAAGCCCCAAAGGCCTTGCTTGAAATGATCGTGCTGTCTTCGAGCTAGGCGAGCGCCGGAGCGGCATGCGGCCAATACGCCATAGCGCTGCGGGTATCCTCCGCCCGATCAATGAGCCGAAGTCCCCGCCCTGCCTGTTATGACTCATGCCAACGCACCTGCTCGTCGAATCCCTCGACAGCTGCAAGGTGTTCGCGTTGAACAAGGGTCATGGCGTCAACGACGCACGCAGAATCGTCTAGTGTTCGTCGGCATCAACCAGCCCAACCTCACCGCTGCGAACTTCATCGAGACGCCGAACTGCTACTGCTGTCCAAGCGTCTCGGGCTTCCCGCGGCTCAGGGATATCGTGGAGACTCTCGAGCAGTGCGTTGGCGACAGCCGCGTGCTGATCCGCGCCGAGGGCACGTCCCTCTCGGCTGAGAGCAGCAGTGCTGGTGACATGCGGCAGAGGTGCGCCGAATATCTCGGCCTTGGGTGGTCTTCAGCCGTGAGTGCTGGTGGACTTCCTGTGAGCTGTTCAGCGGCTGCGGGTCCTTGGTTCACGCGCCCCCGCCGCCACGTGCATGTGCTCCCCGTCTGCCGGCAGCGCAGTGACCTGCGTCGGGTCCTCCCCAATCGTGATGCCTGCGAACGCCATCGGGAGGCCCTCGGCCGTCCAGAACGAGGCGCGATCCATGAGCTGGGCGTGGACGTGCGGCTCGCTGCTGTTGCCCGAGTTTCCGCATTCGCCGATCGTCGTGCCGGCGGTGACTCTGTCGCCGACGCGCACCGCCACGGACCCGCGCCGCAGGTGTCCGACCGCGGCATACGTGCCGTCATCGCTGCGGATCGTGACGTGGTTGCCGACAATGAATCCGGGCCCGCCGACTTGGCGGACCAGGCCTTCAGCGCCGAGGTAGAGCAGGCCGAGAAGGCTTGATCTGGCCCTGTGGTCTCGCTGCCACCCTGAGGCGCGCACGACTGTGCCGTCGACCATCGCGAGTACGGGCTGGCCGAACGCGGGATACGCTTCGGCGGCGCGCATGGCGGTGTCGCCGAACGACGGCCTGACGCCTTCCTGCGGCTCTGCGACGAGGTCGATGGCGTAGGCCTGACCGTAGGCGCGCGTGCCGTGACTCGGAACCTTCGTCGCGGGGCTGTTCATGCCGAGCCAGCGCCCGGCGACGGGAGAGCGGACCACCCGCGTCGGCGGAGCTGCTGTATTCGCAAAGAGCCGCCTCGGCGCAAGGTATGCGAGCAGCACTGCGCCCAATAGCGAGGCCATGGCCGCAAGCACAATGATTGGCCATACCGTGCGCAGCGCGGTGGGGAGCGGGAACTGCAGCACGACGACATTCGCGATGAGGATCACGGCGGCCGAATAAAACATCAGGCCGCGCGCCCGGTACAGCGCGTGAAGAGTGGCCCTCATCGCTGCGCACTCATCACGCTCGTGAGGAGCGGCACCACGCGCGCTGCCGGGATCTCGTAGCTGCCGCGCCCGCTCTGCCGCACCCAGCCGGTAGCAACGAGCTGCCGCAGGTGGTGGTGGAGCTGCCCGGTCGTGCCGAGGGAGGCGATCTGTGCGAGTTCGGCGGTCGCGTGCACTCCGGAGAGGATATGGCGCAGCAGCTCCAGCCGCACGGGATGGCCGAGCGCGGCAAACGCTGCTGCCTGATCCGACCAGTCGGTCTCAAGCATCGCGGCGGTGGCGAGACCCTCCTGCCAGGCCACGGGAGCGCCGTCGGGGAGTGTCAGCGAGCCGACGGTCATCACGACGCCATCGACGGTGCTGGGGTGGTCGTGCAGACGTGACTGGAGCTCGTTGAGCGCCCAGAAGGTGTCGTGGTCTTGGAGGGGCTCCGGTGCGGGGAGCGTGGCGCTGCGCTCTGCTGCAGCTTCGAGCGCGCTGACGCGTCCGCGGAGCTCGCTGAGCTCTTCCCTGAGGGTGGTCTCTTGATCGCTCATGTTTTGATAGTACGTTAATACGTTTTAACGCACAAGCCTCAGTGTGCTCGTCTTTACCTTCCGGTTGGTAAAGTAGGTGCCGTGACAGCAGATACACCCACCAGAATCATGGAATCCGCGAAAGAACTCGTGAGCGAGAACGCGCGGGTCGAGGGCGTGACGCTCTCCCTCGAGTCCGTCGCGAAGCGCGCCGGACTCACGAAGCCGGGACTCATGTACTACTTTCCGAACAAAGAAGCCCTCATGGTCGGCCTCGTCGACTTCGCGGCCGAACACTGGCACGAGCTGCTCGTCGCCCAGGCGGGCGCGGGGCCAGCCGAGCTCAGCCCGTTCGAGCGGCACCGGGCCTACGTCGAGGTCGCCACGACCGAGGATGTTTCACGCGCCGACTACTGGATCTTCTCCGACGCGCTCTACCATCCCGTGCTCGCCGGCCCGTGGCAGGCATGGCTCGGCCCGTGGTTCTCGCTCGAAGACGCGCCGGCCGCGGCCCGTGGCGCGCTCGCCGCCGCGAGGTTCTGCGCAGACGGTGCGTGGATGTCCGAAGCCTCCGGCGTCATGCGCGTCGATGATCTGGCGCCCGTGCGGGCGCACGCGCTCGAGCTCATCGCCGTCGCAGAGCGCGGGGGAGTGCGATGAGGGGGTGGATCCTGCTGTCGGGGGCAATCGTTGCCGAGGTGATCGGCACGCTGTCGCTGCGCGCGATGGTGGATCAGCCTGCCTGGGTCGCCGTGACCGTGGTCGGGTACATCGTCGCGTTCGGGCTGCTGGGGCTCGCGCTGCGTACCGGCATGCCGATCGGCGTCGCCTACGGCATCTGGGGCGCCGTCGGAGTCGCGCTCGTCGCGCTTTTGGGGGCGCTCGTGTTCGGTGAGGCGCTGAGTACGCAGGCCATCATCGGCATCGTCGTCATCATCGCCGGCGTCTTCATCGTCGAGACCGGTTCGCGCCCGGCGGCTGGTGCTGGTGCTGGTTCGGATTCTGACAGTCCGGAGGCGACCGCATGAGCGCGCTCTGGCTCGTCTTCTCGATCCTCTCGGAGGTTGCCGCGACGCTGAGCCTGCGCGCCTCTAACGGCTTCCGCAAGAAGCTTTGGTTGATTCCCGTGGTTGCCGGCTACGGCCTCGCATTCACGTTCCTCGGGCTCGCGCTCGCCGCGGGAATGCCTGTCGCGGTCGCCTACGGGATCTGGACAGCGGTCGGGATCGCGCTTATCGCTGTCTTCGCGCGCGTTGTGTGGAAGGATCCGCTCACTCGACGCATGATCCTCGGCATCGTACTCATCATCGCCGGCGTGGTGCTGGTGGAACTGGGATAGCTGCCGCCCACCCCACCCCAACGCACCCCACCAGCCCTCAGGTGATATGTCTTCAGCGAGGTGTGCCCTTTTCTGCGGTGGAAGCGATGTCCTTTCGCCGCGAACATATCGTTTGAGCGGCGTCGGGGTGTGGTGGCGGGGCGGTCATTGCTACTTGAATCGAAGTTTGTCAATATAGAGGCGTGGCAATTCATGAGGCTCAGTTACTGCTGTTCGACTCCGTAAAGACGAAGCCTGCGTGCGCGGCAGCGGGAGGGCGCCGCAGCGTCGGCCACCACAACGCGGCGGTCGCCGAGTGAGCGCCACTGCCACGGGCGTCGCGCGCGTAGCCCCTGCCCAAATGTCGGTCCTCGACAGGTGGCTGGCCGTGTGGATCGGCCTGGCGATGCTCGCCGGACTCCTGCTCGGCCGATTCGTCCCTGGGCTTTCTGAACTCCTCACCACCCTCGAAGTCGGTGGGATCTCAGTGCCCATCGCCCTGGGGCTCCTCGTGATGATGTACCCGGTGCTTGCAAAGGTGCGCTTCGACCGCGTCGCCGCCGTCACCGGCGACAGGAAACTCCTCGTCTCGTCGCTCGTGCTCAACTGGGTGGTTGGGCCGGCGCTCATGTTTGCGCTCGCCTGGATCTTCCTGGCAGATCTTCCGGAGTACCGCACCGGGGTGATAATCGTTGGCCTCGCCAGGTGCATCGCGATGGTCGTGATCTGGAGCGATCTCGCGTGCGCTGACGGCGACGCGACCGCCGTGCTCATCGCCGTGAACTCGGTGTTTCAGGTCGTGATGTTCTCGGTGCTCGGCTGGTTCTATCTCACGGTGTTGCCGGGCTGGCTCGGCCTTGACACCGACGGGCTCGACGTCTCTGTCTGGCAGATCGCACTCAACGTGATCGTGTTCCTCGGGGTCCCGCTGCTCGCTGGTTTCGCCTCGCGGTGGATCGGGGAGAAGCGCTGCGGCCGAGCTTGGTACGAAGAGCGGTTTCTTCCGCGGATCGGACCGTGGGCGCTCTACGGTCTGCTCTCTACGATCGTGCTGCTGTTTGCATTCCAGGGCGAGGCAATTACATCGAGGCCGCTCGACGTCGCACGGATCGCGGTACCGCTGCTCGCGTACTTCGCAATCATGTGGTTCGTGGGCATGTTCGTCGGGAAGAGCATTGGGCTCGGGTATGCCCGCACTAGCTCGCTCGCTTTCACTGCCGCAGGAAACAACTTTGAGCTTGCAATCGCTGTTGCGATTGGCACGTTCGGGGTGAGTTCGGGGCAGGCGCTCGCCGGTGTGGTGGGGCCGCTCATTGAGGTTCCGGTGCTTGTGGGTCTCGTCTATGTCTCGCTCAGGCTCGCGAGAAGCTGGTTTAACGTCGATCCGTACGCGGTTGAATCGAGCAAGAAATGACCGAGCCTGCCGCGCAGGTCGCCGCCGGGCCGCGCGTTGCCGTGCCGCGCGTTGCCGCGCCGCTCGCCGCCGTGCCGCGAGACTCCGAACCGTGCACGCCGAGCGCGGCGCACGCAATCGGCGCTGAGGCCGCGACGGCCGTGGCCGGCGTGCTCAAGGCGCTCGCCGAGCCGCTCCGGCTGCGGATGCTGTCGGCCATCGCCGCAGACCCGCGCGGGGAGTCGTGCGTCTGCGATCTCGCCGCCCTCGCGGATGTCGCGCAGCCGACGGTCTCGCACCATCTCAGGGTGATGAAGGAGGCGGGAGTTCTCGAGTCCGAGCGCCGGGGAACCTGGGTCTGGTATCGCCTCGTCCCCGAACGGCGGCGGGCGGTCACGGCGCTGCTCGAGTTGTTCGCGCCAGCGGCGCTCTCGGGAGCGGCGGCGTGCGATGCCGAGCGGCGTGAAGCGCTCGTTTTCATGGATCCGCGCGTGACGCGGCTTGCTGACGATCTCGCGAACGAGTTCACCTGGATCGACCGCGAGCGAGTGATGTCGACCGTTCGTGAGTCCTTCACCGCACTCGTCCGCAGCGCACAACCGACTGCGCACCTGGTGCCGCTCACTGAGCGTTTCGCGCGGCAGCGTCTCGCAGATATGTCGCGCGATCGCGCGTCCGCCGTGCCGCAGGTGCTGTTTGTCTGCGCCGCCAACGCGGGTCGTTCCCAGCTCGCCGCGGCGCTCCTCACCGAGATCTCAGGTGGGCGGGTGATCGCCCGGTCGGCAGGGTCTGCGCCCGCGGGGGAGGTGCAGCCCGCGGTTCGCACCTTGCTCGCGGAGATGGGGGCCGCGGCGGAAGCAGCTGCCGCGTTCCCCAAGCCTCTCACCGATGACGCGGTGCGAGCCGCGGACGTTGTCGTCACGATGGGGTGCGGAGATGTCTGTCCGATCCTCCCGGGAGTGCGCTACGAGGACTGGCCGGTGGGCGATCCCGCCCTCGCCTCCGAGGCCGGCGTCGCGGCGATCCGTGACGACATTGCTGCGCGGGTGCGCGTGCTGTTCGAATCTCTCACGCAGTAAGAAGGAATCTGGATCATGACTCGACACACTCCGACCGTGCTGTTCGTCTGCGTGCATAACGCCGGTCGTTCGCAAATGGCGGCGGGCTACCTCAGACACCTCGCTGGTGACCGCATTGAGGTGCGTTCGGCTGGCTCGATACCGGCGGAACGCATCAACCCCACCGCGGTCGCTGCGATGCGCGAGGAAGGCATCGACATCACTTCCGAGGTGCCGAAGGTGCTCACTGCCGACGCCGTGCAAGCATCGGATGTGGTGATCACGATGGGGTGCGGCGACGCGTGCCCGTTCTTCCCAGGCACTCGCTACGAGGACTGGCAGCTCGAAGATCCTGCGGGCCAGGATCTGGCCGCCGTACGCCTGATTCGCGACGAGATCAAGGGTCGCATCGTGCAGCTGGTAGCGGAGCTCGGGTGAGCGATGCCGGGATGCTGGATCCTCGGCTGCGCCGTGTCTGGCGCTCGGCTGATCCTGGCCTGATCCTCAGTTGATCCCCCGGGCGGCAAGATCGCGCCGCAGCAACGGCAACGAGAGGCCGTCACGGTGAAGGCCCAGCCTGCGCGACGTGTTTCCGTGTCGCAGGCTGGGCCTTCGCCTGTCCTGTGCCCCCTGCTGGACTCGAACCAGCGACCGACAGATTAGAAGGCTGTTGCTCTATCCGCTGAGCTAAGGAGGCGAACATATCGAGGGTACTACGGTTGAGCGTCCTCGCGTGGCACCTGTTACTGTGGTGCGGCGATCCCTCAACTGCGGAGAGCTCCGACGCGCCGCTTCCCAGCGGCTGCACAATGGTAAACGAGGTAGCGCAACACTGTGAAGCGACGCGAACCCAGGCCCGGCCAGGTGCTGCTCCGGCCGAGTATCCCAACGGGCGGGCGGGCGATTCTGCCCGGCGCGCGCAAGCCGTCGGTGATGCTCCTGAGCCTCTCTATCGTCCCCGCCATTGCCTTCACCATCGCGGTGGTCGACGATCGTCTCGGGTTCCGGCTGTTCATGGCAAGTCTCGGCGTCATGATGCTCGTGCTGATCCTTGCGCTGTTCTCTCGCGTGCGTGGCCTGCGGCCCGGCGTGATCCGAGTTGCCGCGGCGGGCGGGCTTCGGTTTGTGCCCCCGCGTGCGCACCGAGCGGGGCTGGTCGCAGTGCCGCTCGCGATGCTGCTGCCGCTGCTCTCATGGCTCATGGTGCGCATGTTGGATTTGCCAACCCAGCCGAGCTCGTCGCGGCTCATGGCTGCGCTCCCTGCCGTGTTGGTGGCGGTGTCGCTGGGCTCGCTCTTTGTCGTCGCGCGGTCGATGAGGATCCCGCTTGGCCTGAGCGTCGGGCCGAACGGCCTCGCGGGGATTCGCGGAGGGGCGCGTGTCGACATCGCGTGGAGCGACCTTGCGCGCGCCGTGCTGGTCGGCGTAAGCGGGCCCAGGTTTGTGCTGGAGACGCGCGCGGGGCCCGCAGTTGAGGTCGACGCGCACCACCTGGGATCCGATCCGGCGATCGTGGTTGCGGTGCTCGAGTTCTATCGACTGAACCCTGCAAGGCGCGACGAGCTCGAGGACGGTCTTGTTGCCATCACGGCTGTCGAGGAGTCCAGCAAGCTTTCCGGAGAATAAGTCTGAGAAGACCTGCGCGCTGGCAACTCCTGGCGCGCGGCGATGTTGGCATCCGAATACCAAAACACCGCCTCCCAGCTCCGCCGTTTCTTGCAGCCGCCCTGAGTTATGCTGACTGGCACAAGCAGGCAGCACCTGCCGCCGGGCACCGCGCGGAAGCACGACCGAAACACCACTGCGCGTGCCCAAGCACAGCACCCAAGCAAAAAACCAAAGCAAGGAATTCAGTGGTCGATTCGAACCTCATCACAGTCGTCGAGCTGCGTCATGCCGGTGAAGGCACGCGCATTCTCACCCCGACCGGACTCCTGCCGTATATCGAATGGGTTGACTGGACCGGCGACACGGCCGAGGGCCTGACTGTTGAGGTTGAACTCCACGACGAAACCTCGCTCGCCGGCGACGGCCTCACGCTTGTTTCGACTGTCTGGCATGAGGACGCTGACCGCGTGACGGAGTGCGATCTCGCCGAGTCGCTCCCGATTACCGCCCTCACGCGGAGCGCGTCAGAGTAGGGCCGGACCGCTCCGAGCAGGCCTACTCGAAGCGGTTGACGAGCGCGAGCGCTGCGCGCTCGATGTAGTCGCGGAACGCGGCGTCGTGCATCGGCGGCAGCTCGACCTCGTCGAGGGCGGCGTGCATGTGCTTCAGCCAGCGCTCTTTCGCATCGGGCGTCACCGGGAACGCGTTGTGGCGCATGCGCAGCCGGGGATGCCCGCGCTCTTCCTGGTAGGCCGACGGGCCGCCCCAGTACTGCTCGAGGAACGCCCGGATGCGCCAGGTCGCGCCCTCCCAGTCGTCCTGCGGGTACATGGGTGCGAGCACCTCGTCCTCGCGCACGCCCCGGTAGAACGCGACTGCGATCTTCTCAAACGTCTCGGTGCCGCCGACCTGCGACCACACGGTATCGGTCACTGCGTGACCGGCCTCGCCGCTGCGAAGCGTGAGGCGCGGTGCCGGTGCGCTGCTGCCGGGCTGGTCTGGTCGCTGATCGTCGCTCATACTTCTCCCTTGGGCAGGCGGGGGAGCTCGTCGGAGAGGCGGATGCCTTCCTCGGTGAACCGCTTGCGCAGCTCGGCTCGAATGCCCCGCTGCACCTCCCATTGTGCCTCGGGCCGTGTGCGAATAGCGAGTCGGAGCGTTGCGCGGTCACCGAACACGCTCTCGAGACCGAGCAGCTCCGGTTCCCCGGTGACCTTTCGGGCGAGGTTGTCGGTGGTGAGTAGGCTCCTGGCCGCGTCGAGTGCGATCTCGGAAACGTGGGTGAGATCCTGATTCGCGTCGACCGTGAAGTCGACGAGCGCGCGGCCCCAGCCCTGCGACGAGTTGCCGAGGGTGAGGATCTCGCCGTTGCGAATAAACCACAGCGTGCCGTCGAGCGCGCGCACCTGGGTGACGCGGATTCCGACGTTCTCGACGGTGCCGGTGATCTGATCCACCGTCACGAGGTCGCCGACGCCGAGTTGATCCTCGAACACCATGAAGATGCCGTTCAAGACATCCTTCACTATGTTCTGCGCACCGAACGCGAGGCCCGCGGCGACAATACCGGCGGAGGTAAGCACCGCGCCGAGATTCACCTCGAGGATGCTGAGGATCAGGAAGATCGCGACCACCGCGACCGTCCACGTCACGATCGCGCGACCCACCGAACCGAGGGTGCGGGTGCGCTGCACGGCGCGCGCGTGAATGTACGGTGCCGCACGCATCTCGCTCGTCGTATCGACGTTCTGCGAGCGTTTCACACCCCGGACGATCTGGGTGACCGTCCGATTAAGCAGCTTGAGCAGCAGCCAGTTCGCGACAATCGCCGCGACGATGATGCCGACGATCCACAGCGGTTTTTCCCACGCCAGGAGGAAGTCAACGAAGGCCGAACTGACGGCCTCCGTGACCTCCTCCGTGGTGGTACCCAGGTGAAACATTAGACGCTCGCGTCAGCCGCCTGCGCCACGAGGGCGCGCTCGACACCGGCGAGGTGCTCGACGATCATGCGACGCAGCGCCGCGGGTGCGTCAGCGTTCGCGTCGAGCCACGCAGCGGTTGCTGCGCGGAGCTCCTCGTTCGCGAGCGGCGACGCGTAGAAGCCGTCGATGAGCTCCTCTGCGATCGCGTAGCTGCGTGACTCCCAGACCGGCATGAGTTCAGCGAAGAAGCGATCCACGTAGGGCACGAGCAGCGAGCGATCCTGCGCGCGGAGAAACCCGAGCCCGGTCGCACGCACGATCGCGTTCGGCTTGCTGGCGTCGTCCCAGACCGAGGCCCAGGCTGCCGCCTTGTCATCGGCGGTCGGAAGCGCGGCGCGTGCGTGCGCTGCCGACTGGTTGCCGTTTGCGGTGCGATCGTTCTCGAGCGCGGCGTCGATCTCGGCACCTGTCGCGCGGCCACCCGCGGCGAGCGAGGTGAGGAGCTCCCAGCGGAGGTCGGTGTCGATCGCGAGCCCGGTGAGCTGCATGCGCTCCTCGAGCAGCGCGGCCACCTGGTCAAGCTGCGTGTCGGTGCCGGCGAGGCCAGCGAACGCCTTCACGAACTGGAACTGGTTGTCCGACCCCGCCTCAGCTGCGACTGCGAGCTCCCAGAGCGCGTCGGCAGCCTTCTCGAGCGTCGCCTCGCGCTTCGCGGGTGCGACGTAGCTTGACGCCGAGAGCATGACCTGCTGGATCACGGTGCGCAGCACGGTCGAGTTCGTCTCGCCGGCCACGTGCGCGAGCACGATGTCGACGAAGCGGCTCGCCGGGAACTCGCCGTCGCGGGTCGCATCCCAGAGCGATCCCCAGACGAGCGAGCGGGCGAGCGAATCCTCGATCGAGCCGAGCTTCTCGCTCACGGTTGCGAGCGAGCGCTCGTCGAAGCGGATCTTTGCGTACGTGAGATCCTCATCGTTGAGAATGAGCAGCGCGGGCTGCTGCACACCAACGAGCTCAGCGACCTCGGTCGAAGCGCCGTCAACGTCGAGCTCGAGGCGCTGCGTGCGCACGAGCCCACCGTCCTGCTCTTCGTACAGGCCGACCGCGATGCGGTGCGGGCGGATCGTCGGGTACTCGGCGATTGCGGTCTGCTGGATGGCGAACGACGCGTAGTTGCCAGCCTCGTCGAGCGTGAACTCGGGCCGGAGCGTGTTGACGCCCGCGGTCTCGAGCCACTTCTTCGTCCAGTCGCTCAGGTCGCGGCCGCTGCGCGCCTCAAGCTCGACCATGAGGTCCGGCAGCTCGGTGTTCGTGTACTCGTGCTTCGTGAAGTAATCGTGCACGCCGGCCATGAAGGGCTCGCGGCCCACCCAGGCGACGAGCTGCTTGAGCACTGACGCGCCCTTCGCGTACGTGATGCCGTCGAAGTTGACGAGCACGTCTTCGAGGTCGCGGATCTCTGCGACGATCGGGTGCGTCGACGGGAGCTGATCCTGCCGGTACGCCCACGACTTCTCGCTGCCGACGAAGGTCGTCCAGCTGCCGGTCCACTCGGTCGCCTCGGCGGTTGCGAGTACCGACATGTACTCGGCGAACGACTCGTTGAGCCACAGATCGTTCCACCAGCGCATCGTGACGAGGTCACCGAACCACATGTGCGCGAGCTCGTGCAGGATCGTGACGACGCGGCGCTCGCGCATCGCGTCGGTGACCTGGCTGCGGAAGACGTAGGCCTCGGTGAAGGTGACCGCGCCGATGTTCTCCATCGCGCCCATGTTGTACTCGGGGACGAAGAGCTGGTCGTACTTGTCGAAGGGGTACGGGTAGTTGAACTCGGACTCGAAGAAGGCGAAGCCCTCGCGGGTCTTGTCAAAGATGTAGTCGGCGTCGAGGTGCGGCGCGAGCGACTCGCGGCAGAAGACGCCGAGGGGGATCACGCGGCCGTCGGTGCTGGTGAGCTCGCTGCGGACCTCATGGTAGGGACCGGCGATGAGGGCGGTGATGTAGCTCGACATGATCGGCGTCTTGCCGAAGGTCCACGTTGCGATGTCCTGCTCGACCCAGTCGGGTCCCTGGGCTGCGGTCTTCGTGCCGGCCGGGGTGGGCTCGGGGGTGGGCTGGTTCGAGATGACCTTCCAGCGCGCGGGGGCGGTGATTGTGAACTGGAACGTCGCCTTGAGGTCGGGCTGTTCGAACACGGGGAACATGCGGCGCGAGTCGGGCACCTCGAACTGCGAGTAGAGGTAGACCTCGCCGTCGGCGGGATCCTCGAAGCGGTGCAGGCCCTCGCCCGTGTTCATGTAGCGCATCGTCGAGCGGATACGGAGGGTGTTTTCTGCGGCGAGGCCGGGGATCTGGATCCGTGAGTCCGCGAACAGCTCAGCCGGGTTCAGTGCGGCACCGTTGAGCTCGATCGACTCGACCGAGTCGGCAATGACGTCGATGAATGTCGAGGCGCCGGCGGTGGCGTCGAAGCGGACGGTCGTGTCGGCGGCAAAGGTCTCCGGGCCTGTGGTGAGATCCAAAGCGATCTCATAGCTGTGGCTCGTGACGATGCTTGCCCGCTCCTGGGCTTCGACGCGGGTGAGGTTAGTTCCTGGCACGGTACTCCTTGTGAGAGGTGGCAACAATCGGTAATGGGATAAGCCTATGCCCGCAGACTGTCTACGTGCTGACGAAATCGGCCAGGGCGAATAGGGTGAGGATATGACTCGCGCACTCGGATCCTCTGACCTCCTCGTTTCCGCTACCGGTCTCGGCTGCAACAATTTCGGCCGGCCGGGCTCCGCCACCGAGCACCAGGCGGGCACCGACGCCGTGATCCACGCCGCGATCGACGCCGGCATCACCCTCTTCGACACCGCAGACCTCTACGGCTACTCTTTCGGGCGCAGCGAAGAAATGATGGGGGAGGCGCTCTCCGGTCGCCGCGACGAGATCGTGCTCGCCACCAAGTTCGGCTACCCCGATTCGGGCGCGCCCTACGAGGGGGCTCGCGGTTCGCGCGAGTTCATTCGGGCCTCGATCGAGGGGTCGCTCACCCGCCTGAAGACCGACCATGTGGATCTCTACCAGATGCACATGCCCGACGAGACGACGCCGATCGCCGAGACACTCAGCGCCCTCGACGAACTCGTGCGCGAGGGGAAGGTGCGCGCGATCGGGCACTCGAACTTCTCGGCCGAGCAGATGCACGAGGCCGCCCGCGTCGCCGCAGAGCTCGGCGTCACACCGTTCGTGAGCGCGCAGAACGAGCTCAGCCTCATCAACCGCGAGAGCGACGTCTCGGTCACGCCCGCCGCGCGCGAGCTCGGCCTCGGCCTGCTGCCATTCTTCCCGCTCGCCAACGGCCTGCTCACCGGCAAGTTCACGCGCGACCACTTCCCGGCCGACTCCCGCATCATGCGGCAGCGCGCGCACGTCGCCGAGGGCGCGAACTGGGACGCGCTCGACGCCTACCGTGCGCTCTGCGAGGAGTGGGGCGTCACGATGCTCGAGGCGACCTTCGGCTGGATGCTCACACACGAGCCCATCTCGAGCGTGATCGCCGGGGCGACGACCCCGGAGCAGGTGCGGCAGAACGCTGCCGCCGGTGCGGCGTTCGTGCCGACCCCCGAGCAGCGCGCCAAGATCGACGCCCTGTTCCCGGTGCCCGCCGACTCCTGATCCACCCGCCCCGCCGCTCTTCGCGTGTGCTGGTGCAGGGCTCGGCGACCAGGGGCGCTCAAGAGCACTCAGGGCACTTAGGGGCGCTCAAGAGCCATGGCCTCAGCGAGGTCATGGCTCTTTTACGGTTCCCCGCTCCTGACTTCGCTGAGGACATGGCTTCTGAGCGCTATTGAGAGCGTGCCTTCTTCGCCGCTCGGAGTAACCGGGCGGCGCCAGTTGCGAGCCTGCCGCGGGCGCTTTGCGCCCACGCCAACGTATGGCAGAAGGGCGCGGGCCGTGTGCATTTCGCAGCTTCCACGGTTGGCTCGTCGGGCCCGAGTGCTTGGGCCTTCCAGTGACTGCGGCAAGGCCGCGCCCAGCACGGGTGCTCGCCGTCTCCGATAGCCCACTACGCACTCTGCGGCGAAGAGCCCGGCCAGACCATCCTCACCGCCCCGAGTTATTCAATCTGAGGGCTATTCGGTGTGCGCAAGGCTCATGCTCGCGCAAACGGGGCAGTAAGGAATGCGTGGGTGGCGCGGTACCAAAGGCGCGGCACCGAAGGCGCGGTGCCAGAGCGGCGGCGCCAAACGGAGTGCTGCCGAGGCCCGCCCGCACGCAGCGCGCTACTGCGGAGCCTGGCGCTCGGCTAGCTGCTCGCGGAACGCGGCCATTCGCCGCGTCTGCACGCGCCGACCGATCCGCTTGGACAGGAACTCGACGAGCAGGCCGATCGCGAACGCGGTGACGAGCCCGAGCAGCAACGCGAGGATCGGGTGGCTGCCGAAGATGTTCCCGAAGATCGCGCCGATCGCGATCGAGTAGGCCGCCCAGAACACGGCAGCGAAGCCGGCGGCGATGCTGAACTTCCATGCCGGGTAGCGGGTGGTGCCGGCGGCCAGATTCACCGCGGTGCGACCGACGGGAATGAATCGCCCCGTCATGATGAGGATCGGACCGCTGCGCCGGATCGCGCGCCGCGCCCACCCGAGCGTCCGCTGCGCGCGTGTACCGCGCAGCCACGCCGGGTTGCGTTGCCCGAGCCGGCGACCGATCCAGTAGACCATCTGATCCCCGGCGAACGCGCCGACCGCCGCGATCGCGCCGAGCAGCCAGAGGGTGTTCGGGTGGTCGGCGACCACCACGGTCGCGATCGCGATGATCACCGATTCCGAGGGCACCGGCGGGAAGATCGCATCAATGATGCACAGCGCGAGCACGATGAGGAGCACCCACGGCGACTCCACCGTCGCGAGCGCAAACGTCTCGATGGCGTTTGTGACCCATTCCCACGCGCTCAAACAGTTCCCTCCGAAGCCGATTTGCTCTGTCACCAAACAGCCTAGAATCAGGACATGGGAAACACGCCGAACGTTGAATTCTATTTCGATCCGATCTGCCCGTGGTGCTGGATGACCAGCCGCTGGGCGCAGGAAGTCTCAGAGGCCCGCGGCTTCGAAATCGTGTGGCATCCGATCAGCCTGAAGGTGATCAACGAAGGCAACACCGACGAGGAGTACGTGCAGCACCTCGAGGCCGGGCACCGCTTCGGTCGCGTCGTTGAGGCAGCGCGCGTTGCGGCGGGCGGGGGATCGGCGGGCGACGCCGTCGTCGGCAAGCTCTACGCCGAGATTGGCGCGCGCGTGCACCCGGGGGAGCGCGACGACATTGATGCGATCCTCACAGAGGCGCTCGAAGCTGTCGGACTCGACTCGGCGCTCGCAGCAACGGCAGACACGGAGGCCAGCGACGAGCAACTCACCGCGAACACGAAGCACGCGCTCGACATCGCAGGCCCCGACGTCGGCGTTCCGATCATCTCGATCAACGGCGTCGCGTTCTTCGGACCCGTCGTGACCCCCGCGCCGACTGGCGAGATGGCGCTGCGGCTCTGGGACGGCATCGCGGCGGCAGCCAGCGTGCCCGGCTTCTACGAGCTCAAGCGCGGCCGCACCGTCGGCCCGCAGTTTGGCTAGGCTTAGCCTCATGCGTATTCACGTCGCCACCGACCATGCCGGCCTCGAGTTCAGTCAGCAGCTGCAGCAGCACCTGCGCGATCGCGGATTCGAGGTGATCGACCACGGGCCTGCCGAATATGACGCGCTCGATGATTACCCCTCGTTCTGCATCAACGCAGCCCTCGGGGTCGCGCGCGACGAGCGTGACGGCGTCGAAGCGCTCGGCGTAGTGTTCGGTGGATCGGGCAACGGCGAGCAGATGGCCGCGAACAAGGTGCAGGGAATCCGCGCCGCACTCGTCTGGAACGAGTCGACCGCGACCCTTGCCCGCGAGCACAACAACGCGAACGTCATCTCGATCGGGGCACGCCAGCACGATGTCGCTGATGCCGTGAAGTTCATCGATCTGTTCATCGACACTCCGTTCCCGGGCGACGAGCGCCACGTGCGTCGCATCGCCCAGCTCGGCGAGTACGAACAGACCGGCAAGATCGCCGGCAAGCAGGTCGACGCACTGTAAATGCCTGAGGGTCATTCCGTTCACCGCATCGCGCGGCAGTTCGCAGCGAACTTTGTGGGCACGGCACCGGAGGTGTCGAGCCCACAGGGTCGCTTCGTCGAGGGCGCTGCCGAGATCGACGGCCGCAAGATGCTCGATGCTCGCGCGGTTGGCAAGCAGATGTTCCTCGAGTTCGAGGGGGATCGGTGGCTGCGGATCCACCTCGGCATTTACGGCGCGTGGGATTTTTCGGGCGAGGTGCGGATCGACCCGTCGATCCAGATCCACGGCCAGACCCCCGGGCACTCGAAGCTCGGCCAGACTGGCGAACACGTGGGTAGCGGGACCAAAGGCAGCGATGCTGCAGCCGCACACGACGCGCCCGTTGACAGCCTTGGCGAGGACTCGATCACCTCGATCGGCGCCCCGCGGCGCACGCGAGTGCGTATGGCTGAGTCGGACAAGGAAGGCGACCTCCTCGAATCGTTCCCGCCCGAGCCGGTGGGTGCGGTGCGCGTGCGGCTGCTCAACGAGACGGTCTGCGCGGATCTGCGCGGCCCGACCGCGTGTGAGGTGCTCACGCCGGCCGAGGTGAACCGGGTGATCCAGCGTCTGGGGCCCGACCCGGCGAACGCGGACAACGCCGTCGAGCGCGAGCGCTTCGTCGAGCGCGCCGGGAAGAAGAAATCGGCAATCGGCCTCGTGCTCATGGACCAGTCCGTCGTTGCCGGCATCGGCAACGTCTACCGGGCCGAGATGCTGTTCCGCGCGGAACTCGACCCGCACACCCCCGCGAACACGCTCGATCGCACTGTGCTCGAGGAGCTGTGGGACGACTGGGCGCACCTGCTCGAGATCGGCATTACGGTCGGGCAGATGATCACGATCGACGGGCTCGTCGGTGCGGCGTACCAGAAGGCGCTCGTCGACCGCGACGAGCGGCACTGGGTCTACAAGCTCGAGGGCACGCCCTGCAAGCGCTGCGGTGTGAACATCAAGCTCGAGGAGATGGGCAACCGCAAGCTGTACTGGTGCCCGGGCTGCCAGACGTAGGGCACGCTTTCCGCACTCCTGCACCGGCGGGCTGCTGGCCTACCCGACCGAAGCGAGCGCGAACGGGAGCACCGCGGGAGCGCCCGCGAGCTTGAGCGTGCGCGACGCGACCGTGAATGACCAGCGGCTGTCGACGAGGTCGTCGACGAGGAGCAGCGGGCCCGGGGCGCGGGAAACCGTGGCGGCAAGCTCGGGGGAGACGCTCCACCTGTCCCACACCGAGGCGAGCCTGAACGCGCTGTTGCCACCCGGCCCAGCCGCAGGCCGCGCTTGGTCGAAGTCGAGCGTGCCGAGCAGCGGAAGCTTGCCGCGTTCTGCGATGAGCGCCGCGGTGCTGGCGATGAGCCTGGGTCTACTCAGCGAGGGCATCGCGACCACTCCGACCGGGCGTTCCTCCCACGGCCAGTCGCGCAGCGTCGCGAGGATGGCGGGCACGAGTGCCGCCGGGAGATCCTGATCCGGCGCACCCGCGGCGAACAGCTCGCGGAGCGTGCCGCCCCAGCCGAGGTCGGTCAAGCGGGCAATCACGCGCCCGGTCTCGGCGCGCTCGGTGACCGCGATCCGGCCCTTCACGGGAACGCCGCGCCTGTCGGCGCCTGTCGGCCACTGCCCGCGCGGCTCGATGGGCACGCCCGACGAATCGAGCCGGCTCGATGCTTGCGCGGCCGCAGCGCCGGTGACCTCGGTTGGATACCAGGGCCCAGCACACACGTCGCAGCGGCCGCACGGCGTGGCCGTGGGATCGTCGAGCTCCTGCTGCAGCAGCTCCATGCGGCAGCACGCGCCGAGCTCGTAGGCGATCATTGCTGCCTGCTCCGCCTCGCGGGCTGCTGCGATCCGCTCATAGCGCTCGGTGTCGTACTGCCACGGCGCGCCCGCGGCGACCCAGCCGCCGGAGACGCGGCTCACGGCCCCGTCGACATCGAGCACCTTCAAGAGGAGCTCGAGCTGCGTGCGGCGCAGATCCACCCGCGCCTCGAGCGCTGGCGTGGAGAGCGGCGCGGAGTCGGGGGAGCCGAGCGCCTCGAGCACGGCGGCAGCCCGCTCGGGATCGGGCATCGACGCGGTGGCGAAGTAGCGCCAGATTGCGGCGTCCTCGGCACCCGGCAGGAGCAGCACGTCGGCGTTCGCGCTGCCGCGCCCGGCGCGTCCGACCTGCTGGTAGTACGCGACGGGGGAGGACGGTGCTCCGAGGTGCACGACAAAGCCGAGGTCAGGCTTGTCGAAGCCCATGCCGAGCGCGCTGGTCGCGATGAGCGCCTTCACCTCGTTGTGTTTCAGCGCGTTTTCGAGGCGCTCCCGCTCCTCGGTGTCGGTGCGGCCCGTGTATGCGGCCGCGTTTACTCCGGCGTCGCGCAGCAGGAGTGCTGTGTCCTCGGCTGCCGACACCGTGAGCGTATAGACGATGCCGCTGCCAGGGAGATCCTTGAGATGCTCGACGAGCCACGCGAGCCTGGCCTGCGCCGATGGCAGGGTGAGGCTGCCGAGCCGCAGCGAGTCGCGTGCGAGTGAGCCGCGAAGCGTGAGCACGTCGTTGCCGAGCTGCTCTTCGACATCGGCAACCACACGGGCGTTTGCCGTGGCGGTGGTCGCGAGCACGGGAACCTCACGCTCGAGCCCGGCAAGCAGCGCGGCGATGCGGCGGTAGTCGGGCCGGAAATCGTGGCCCCAATCAGAGATACAGTGCGCCTCGTCGATGACGAGCAGACCCATGCGCGCGAGGATCCCCGGCAGCTGCTGCTCGCGGAACCTCGGGTTGTTGAGCCGCTCGGGGGACACGAGCAGCACGTCGACCTCGTCGCGGGCAAGCCGCCCCTCGATCTCGTTCCATTCCTCGGCGGTGGCCGAGTTGATGGCCGCGGCGCGCACCCCTGCGCGCTCGGCGGCAGCCACCTGGTCGCGCATGAGCGCGAGCAGCGGCGACACGAGCAGGGTGGGGCCTGCGCCCCGTGCCCGCAGCAGTGCGGTCGCGACGAAGTACACCGCGGACTTGCCCCAGCCGGTCCGCTGCACGACCAGTGCCCGCCGGCCCTCATCAACGAGCGCGCTGATCGCCTCGAACTGCCCCGGGTGGAACTCGGCTGTCGGCGCGCCCGTGAGCTGCCGCAGCACCGCGAGTGACCGCTCGTATGTGGAGTGGGCCGCGGTGGGGTGCGGTGGGGCGAGGTGGTCAGGCGCGGGGTGCGAGTGCGTGTCCATACTGTCGATCATCGCAGAGACCCCCGACGCTGGGGCATGGCTGGTGTGGCGCGGTGCTGCGCTGTGTCGTGCTCTGTGTGGCGCTGTTTGGTCTCTGGGCGACTCGAGCTGTGGACGCCCTCTCCCTGGGAATGTGATGGCCGCAGCGAGCAGGGGGCATCGCCGCGCTCCATTGGAGCGGAGGAAACCGCTCGGAGCTACCGGGCGCCGCCAGCTGAGTAGCGAGCGCGGGAGCCCCAACGCAGTCAGGCCACAGCCACTCCGCGTCAACACGCCCTCATGGTGACGATTGTGCTGGCGGCTGCCGCGGGCGCTTCGCGTCCTTGCCATGCAGGGCAGATTGGCGCGGGCCGTATGCCTATCGCAACTCCCCAGGTGAGTTCGTCGCTTCAGGTGGTTTTGGCCTTTCAGCGAGTGGGGGAAGTGCCGCACTCGTAGCGACTCCCCGTTGATGTCCTGCACCTTCAACTGTGAAGAGCCGCTTCGCGGTGTAGTGGGGAGGCGGCCCGTGTCAGCCGCGGCACCTCTCAGCGTGCGCGGGGCCCGCGCAAGCACCCCCTTCCTGCAAGAGCACCCCCTTTCTGCGCGTAGAAAGGGGGTGCTTGTGCAGGAAGGGGGTGCTCTTGTGACCGGAAATCAGAGGCGGCTAGAGCGCCGCGACGTCGGAGCTGCCCGAGCCGATCCAGAGGAAGTAGAGGTAGCGCAGGTAGGGGCTGGCCAACTCGAGGATGGTTACGGCCCCAACGATGAGAGTGCACAGCGCAAGAAGCCCCCCGATACCTAGGGCCCAGGCCGTCAGCTTCGCCTTCGGCGAGAGCGGCGTCGGGGCCTGAGCGCGAGTCTCATCGATTCCGAGCTGCGTGAGCTCGGCAGGCTCATGAACGGCCTGCGCGGCGGGGTAATCTGCTGCGGTGTGATCGTTCTCCATACCGGCAGCATAACTGTTGGAGGCGCGCGGACAGGGCTACAACGGCGTGTGTACGGCGTGTGCGCGGCGTGTGGCGGGGCGCGTCGGCGGGCCCGAGGGTTTCTGTGGCATAATAGATCCTTGTGCCACGGTGTGAATCTGCCGCGAGGGTTTCGCACGTACCGTGACTGCACACAAATTCTTTTCAATTTTATTCCGCGTTCCGACTTGCGGCGGGCGCAGAGAGAGATCATCATGCAGAAGCTCGACCTAGTCGATGCCCCGTCGCTCAAGAGCGACATTCCCGCGTTCCGCGCAGGTGACACCGTCAAGGTGCACGTGAACATCGTTGAGGGTAGCCGCTCACGTATTCAGGTGTTCCAGGGCGTCGTCATCTCGCGTCACGGCGAGGGCGTTCGCGAGACCTTCACCGTCCGCAAGATCAGCTTCCAGGTGGGTGTGGAGCGTAAGTTCCCCGTACACTCGCCGACGATCGAGCAGATCGAGGTTGTTTCGCGCGGTGACGTTCGCCGTGCAAAGCTCTACTACCTCCGCGGCCTCACCGGCAAGAAGGCGAAGATCAAGGAGAAGCGCGACGCATAATTGCGTTGTTGCAACTAGTTCAGGCCCCCCGCCGCTTCTCAGGCAGGGGGCCTGTTCTGTCGGTACTGTTGTATTTCCGCGTGCACTGCGCACGCCTGTGTCCGTGCGCGTCGCGTACGAGATGTCGCCGTGCGCGCTATGCACGCGGTCTGCGAAGAAGAATGTGAGCCAAGTATGAGCGAGACTGCGGAGCGACGGCGTGGAGGCCTGATCGGCTTTATCCGTGACCTGTTCATCATTCTGATCGTCGCGTTTCTGATCTCCTTCCTGCTGAAGAGTTTTCTCGTTCGCAGCTTCTACATTCCCTCGAGTTCGATGGAGAACACGCTGCAGGTGAACGACCGGATCCTTGTGAACCAGCTCGTGCCGAACGTCGTTGACGTGAAGCGCGGCGATGTGGTGGTCTTCCAAGATCCCGGTGGCTGGCTGTACCCGAAGGCGATGGCGACGAAGCCGACGCCCGTGGAAAAGGTGCTGCAGGCAGTTGGCCTGGCGGCCGATACGACGCATGAGTACGTGGTGAAGCGCGTGATCGGCGTCGGCGGCGACAGGGTGACCTGCTGCGACGCGAACGGCCGGATCTCGGTCAACGGCGTGCCGCTTGATGAGCCCTACATTGTCATCCCGGAGGGCAAAACGAAGGCCTCCGATATCGACTTCGATGTCACCGTGCCCGAGGGTTCCGTCTGGGTGCTCGGTGACAACCGCTACGCGAGCAAGGACTCGCGGTACAACCAGGATCAGCCTGGCAAGGGCTTCGTCTCCGAAGACGAGATCGTTGGCCGCGCCTTCCTGCTGAACTGGCCGCTCGACCGCCTCGGCTGGATGGGCCGCCCTGATAGCACCTTCACCGGGGTTGACGAGGCTCGTGCCCAGTAACGCCACTGCGGCCAGCGGAGCAGCCCGCGCGGGGAGTGCCGCGGTGAGTAAGGATCCAACGCTCGAGACCGAATTCGCGTACTTCGCGAGCGGGCACGCGCTCGTGATCGGGCTCGACGAGGTGGGGCGCGGCGCGATCGCCGGGCCCGTCGCCGTCGGTGCGCAGGCGGTGATCGCGGGCGTCAGCGAGTTTCCTGAGGGGCTGCGCGACTCGAAGCTGTTGAGTGAGAAGAAACGCGAGGCGATCGCGCCGCTTGTCGACGCCTGGGGCACGGGCGCGGTCGGGTTTGCGAGCGCCGCCGAGATCGACGAGCGTGGCATCACGGCGATGCTGGGGGAGTCCGCGAGGCGCGCTCTGCTTGAGCTGCACACTGCGGGGGTCGCGGTGGATCGCGCGCTCATCATTCTCGACGGTTCGCACGACTGGCTGACTCCGGTGCTGCGTGCGCCGCTGAACGTGGTGACTCGCGTCGGGGCGGATCGCGCCTGCGCGAGCGTCGCCGGGGCGTCGGTGCGCGCGAAGGTAGCGCGGGACGCCGTGATGCGCGAGGCACACGAGGCACACCCGCACTATGCGTGGGCCTCGAACAAGGGGTACGGAGCGGCAGCGCACTATGCCGGGATCGCAGACCATGGCCTGACCGAGCTGCACCGCAAGACCTGGGTGAAGTAGCGCAAGACCTGGGTGAAGTAGCGCAAGACCTGGGTGAAGTAGCGCAAGACCTGGGTGAAGTAGCGCAAGACCTCGGTGGAGTCGCGCGCGAGGCGTGTGGCAGGTGGGGCCGCTGGGCCAAGCGGTAAGCTTGTGGGGTGAGTACACGCGCGATTTCTGCTGATGCTCCCATCGGGGTATTTGACTCGGGCGTTGGGGGCCTTACGGTCGCGCGCGCTATTCGGGATCAGCTGCCGAACGAGTCGATCCTCTACGCCGCCGACACCGCGCACACCCCGTACGGCCCGCGCCCGATCGCGGAGGTTCGCAGGCTCGCGCTTGAGATCCTCGATGGGCTCGTGGCATCGGGCGTGAAGATGCTCGTGATCGCCTGCAACACTGCCTCGGCCGCGGTGCTGCGTGACGCCTACGAGCGTTACGATGTGCCGGTCGTTGAGGTCATCGGCCCGACCGCCCGGAGCGCGCTGTCGATCACGCGCAGCGGCAGGATCGGCCTCATCGGCACCACCGCGACGATTGAGTCGGGTGCCTACGCTGAGCACTTTGCTGCCAGCCCGGAGGTGCGCCTCAGCGCGCAGGCGTGCCCGCGCTTCGTCGAGCTTGTCGAGGCGGGGCAGACGAGCGGCGACGAGACGTTGCGCGTCGCAGAGGAGTACCTGCGCCCGCTCGTTGCCGAGCAGATCGACACGCTCGTGCTCGGGTGCACGCACTACCCCTTCTTGCGCGGCGCGATTCGGCAGGTCGTCGGCCCCGACGTCGCGCTGGTTTCGAGCGATATCGAGACGGCAAACCTCGTCTTTGAGAAGCTCACTGAGCACGGGCTGCTGCGCGATCCCGCGGCGGGTCCGCCCACTGTCCGTTACGAGACCACCGGCGGTGACACGGCTGAGTTCGTGCGGCTCGCCCGGCGCATGCTCGGCATCGGCGGCGATTCGCTCGACGCAGTCGTCAACGGACACCCCACAGCCATCGATTTGATGCCCACCCCTTCGGAGGAAACATGACCGAGATCACCCGTGTTGACGGACGTACGCCGAGCGAAAAGCGCGAGGTAACGATCGAGCGCGGCTGGAGTGCGCAGGCCGAGGGCTCTGCGCTCATCTCCTTCGGGAACACGAAGGTGCTCTGCACCGCCTCGTTCACCCCCGGGGTTCCGCGCTGGCTCATGGGCAAGGGCACCGGCTGGGTGACCGCCGAGTACTCGATGCTGCCGCGCTCCACGAACGAGCGGATGCAGCGTGAGTCGGTGCGCGGAAAGATTGGCGGCCGCACGCACGAGATCTCGCGCCTCATCGGGCGTAGCCTGCGCGCGGTCATCGACACGAAGGCGCTCGGCGAGAACACTGTCGTCATCGACTGTGACGTGCTGCAGGCCGACGGCGGTACCCGTACCGCGTCGATCACCGGCGCCTACATTGCGCTCGCTGACGCGGTCGAGTGGGCGCGCAAGAACGGCCATATCGCGCGCAACGCGAAGCCGCTCACGGACACGGTTGCCGCGATCTCGGTCGGGATCGTCGACGGTGTGCCCCTCAGCGACCTGAACTACATCGAGGACTCGGGTGCCGAGACCGACATGAACGTTGTTGTGACCGGTGCCGGTGACTTCGTCGAGGTGCAGGGCACCGCCGAGGGCACCCCGTTCAACCGCGCGGAGCTCAACTCGCTGCTCGACCTTGCGCTCGTGAGCACCTCGGAGCTCACCGCGCTGCAGATCGCGGCGCTCGCAGAGTAGTCCTTCGCTTCACGCTCGGCTGGTACTGTCGGGCTCATTCGAACATCCTTGGAGTTACCCATGACACGAACGATTGTTCTCGCCTCTCACAACGCCAACAAGCTCGTCGAGCTGCGGGCCGTACTCGAGCCGCTCATTCCCGGGATCGAGCTCGTCGGCTACGACGGCCCCGAGCCCGTCGAGGACGGTCTGAGCTTTGAGGCGAACGCGTTGCTCAAGGCGCGCGCCGCGGCCGCGCATACGGGGCTTCCGGCGCTCGCGGACGACTCGGGAATCGCTGTCGACGTGCTCGGCGGCAGCCCAGGAATCTTCTCGGCCAGGTGGGGCGGGCTCGCGCGCAACGATCAGGCGAACGTGCAGCTCCTGCTCGAACAGCTCGCCGACATCGCGGAAGAACACCGCGCTGCCGGATTTGTCTGCGCCGCGGCGCTCGTCACGCCCGAGGGCGAAGAGGTCTGCGAGCTCGGAGTGTGGGCGGGATCGCTGCTCACCGCGCCCGTCGGGGAGAATGGCTTCGGCTACGATCCAATCTTCCAGCCTGCGGGGGAGCGGCGCTCGGCCGCAGAGATGCGCCCCGAAGAGAAGAACCTCGTCTCGCACCGCACCCGTGCGTTTACGCAGCTTGCGCCTGCGATTGCCGAGCTGCTCGGCGAATGACTCATCAGCGTTGATTCGGACTCGCGCGGAGGTGTGTAACGCCGTGCTCAAGCGTAAAGGTGGAACCCGTGACGATCCCTAGTGGCGGCCTCGTACGGCCTGACGTGACCGAGGCCGACGCGACCGCGATCGCGAGCGATCTTTACGGCGTCGACGTCGTGGCGCGCGAGCTCGGCAGCAACCAAGACCGCAACTTCGTGCTCGAGGCTGCCGACGGCAGCTGCACGGTGCTCCGCGTCGACCATCCCGTGTTCGAGGATGCCGCACGCGAGGCGCAGCACGCCGCGCTCGACGCGTACCGCGCAGCGGGCGTCTCGGTGCCCGCCGTGCTTCCGGGCACCGACGGGGAGCACGTGCAGCGCTGGGGCGAACTCGCCGTGCGACGCAGCGAGTTCATCGCGGGCGAGTCGCTCGTGAGCTGCGGCTATCTTGCTCCCGGCGTGATTGGTGAGTTTGGATCGCTCGCCGCGGCCTCCGTGAACGCGCTCGCGGGCCTGAGCCACGAGGGCCTCGAACGCGAGCACATGTGGGATATGCGGGGCGCGTACGCCCAGACCCTTGAGCTCGCTACCGCTATCACCGACGGGCCGCTGCGCGCCCGGGTGCTTGCAGCAGCGGAGGAGGCCGCGCGGCTGCTCGCAGCGGTTGCAGCGGAGCTTCCCGTGCAGGCGATCCACGGCGACCTCACCGACGACAACGTCATCGGGTTCCGGGGCGAGGACTCCCGGCTGCACCCGCACACCGTGCTCGATCTCGGAGACCTCTCCTACGGCTGGCGCATCGCCGAGCTCGCGGTCACGGCCGCGTCGCTGCTGCACCACGAGCCCGAGCGGCCGCTGCGCGCGCTCGGTGCGCTCGACGCGTTCCACGCCGCCGCTCCCGTGTCAGTGCCCGAGGCCCGCGCGCTCTGGCCCCTCGTCGTGCTGCGCGCCGCGCTCCTCGTCGCGAGCGGCTGGCGGCAGCTCGAGATCGACGGGGCGAACGAGTACGCCAGGGAACGGATCGCAGGGGAGCAGGCGATCTTTGATGCGGCCACCCGCTTCCCGCTCACCGAGATGACCGAGCAGGTGCTCGCCCGGCTCGGCTTCATCGGCGAGCCGACGGCGGACGGCGGGCTGCAGCTGCAGGCCTCGCCCGCGGTGCCTGCGCCAGAGGTTCCGGCCCAGGCCGCCACCTCGCATTCACCGCTGCGCGCGCTGCTCCCGGGCCTGCTCGGCGACGTGCGCGTGCTCGACCCCGGCGTCGAATCAGACGCGCTTGACGCGGGCAAGTGGCTGGGCGAAGACGCCGATGCTGAGCTCGCGGGCGCGGCCCTCTCCGGCGCCACCCCTGGGAGCGCGGCTCTCGCCGGGCGCGTGGGCGCCGCGGTCTTCCCGTACGGCGTCTACCGCCTCACGCGCACCGCGGTCGACGCGGCCGACAGCGCAGCGACCTGGCCGCTCGGCACTGAGATCTGGGTCGCGCCGGGCGCTGCCGCCGAGGTCACCACACCGCTTGCGGGCACCGTCGTCTCGGTGACGGGCCGCGGCCTGCTGCTCGACACAGGCGACGGCTGGTTCGCGTCGTTTGACGGGGCAGTGCCTGCGGTTGCTGCGGGCGCTCAGGTCGCCGCGGGCGATCCCGTCGCCACCCTCCCCGAGGCAGCGCGGGCACGCCAGATGTCACTCATGCTCTGCCGGGCGGACGCCGTGTCGGGGCTTGCCCCGGCGATCCTCTCGGTCACGCCGCCGGCCCCCGGCCGCGCGCAGTTCGTGGCACCCGAGCGGGTGGCTGCGTGGCGCAGGCTCACCCAGGATCCGGCACCGCTCCTCGGCCTGCCCTCGCTCGCCGAACGCGACGAGTCCGGCGACGAGCAGGAGCGCCGCGAGCGCATCTTCGCGAGCGCGCAGGAACGCTACTACGACACCCCCATGCAGATCGAGCGCGGCTGGCGGCACCACCTTGTCGACACGACGGGCCGCAGCTACGTCGACATGGTGAACAACGTCACCGGTCTCGGCCACGGCCACCCCGGCGTCGCGGATGCGATCAGCCGGCAGTCGCGGACCCTCAACACGAACTCCCGCTTCCTCTACCGCGAGCTCGCCGAGTACAGCGAGCGGCTGCTCGCGCTGCTGCCGGAGGGCACGGGCCTCGACACCGTGCTGCTCGTGAACAGCGGCTCGGAGGCTGTGGATCTTGCGCTGCGCCTCGCGCAGGCCGCGACCGGTCGCAAGACCGTCGTCGCGCTCCGCGAGGCCTATCACGGCTGGACGATGGCGAGCGATGCGGTGACGACGAGCGCATACGACAACCCATTCGCCCTCGAGAACCGACCCGACTGGGTGCACGTCGCCGACGTGCCGAACCGGTTCAGGGGAACGTACCGGGGCGAGGCCGGCGACGCGAAGGTGGGCGCGAGCTACGCGGCGGATCTCGGCAACGACCTCGCCAGGCTCGCCGCCGAGGGCCGCGAGGTCGCCGCGTTCATCTGCGAGTCGGTGCTCGGCAACGCGGGCGGCGTGCTGCTGCCCGACGGCTACCTCACCGACGCCTACGCGCGCGTCCGCACGGCGGGCGGTCTCTGCATCGCCGACGAAGTGCAGGTTGGCTTCGGCCGCATGGGCTCCTCGTTCTGGGGCTTCGAGCAGTCCGGCGTCGTGCCAGACATCATTTCGATCGCGAAGCCGATGGGCAACGGCTTCCCGCTCGGCGGCGTGATCACGACGAAGGAGATCGCCGACGCGCTCGCGAGCCAGGGCCAGTTCTTCTCCTCAGCGGGCGGCAACCCGCTGTCGTGCCGGGTCGGCATCGCGGTGCTCGACGCGATGCGCGACGAGCGACTGCAGGAGAACGCGGCCCTCGTTGGCGCGCGGCTCACGGAGGGTTTCCGTGAGCTCGCCGAGCGGCACGAGATTGTCGGCCCGATCCACGGTGAGGGGCTCTACCTCGGGGTCGAACTCGTGCGCGATCGCGAGACGCTCGCCCCCGCAACGGCCGAGGCCGCAGCGATCTGCGAGCGGCTGCGCGAACTCGGCGTCGTCGTGCTCACCACCTCCGAACGATCGAACGTGCTCAAGGTGAAGCCGCCGCTGACGCTCAGCGCGGAGAGCGCCGACTTCATGGTCGCGCAGCTCGACCGGGTGCTCACCGAGGGCTGGTAGCGGGGCGCGGTTCGCCTGGCTAGTCGTGCTTCGCGGCCGGCCCTGGGTGCCGCCGAAGCGGCTGCTCCCTGAGCCACGCCTCCGTCTCAGCGGGGGAGACGAGCCGCCTGCGGGCGACCTGCCACGGATAGTCGAGCCAGATCGCGAGCTGCGCCCGCGGCTCGAGGATCGCGCCGGCCCCCTTGCTCGTGTACTGCCACTCGGTCACCCAGCGATCGCTCGCCGCAAACTCGGCGACATCGTCGAGGAACTCGGGCCGCGGGCTCCAGCCGGGCCCGTGGTACAGGCCGTCGAGTTCGACGTGCGTGAGCCCTCAGCGCTCCGCGAGCCTGCGGGCGAGTGTGGTCTTGCCTGAACCCGTGAGGCCCGCGATGAGCACGCGGTCGGGCACGAGAGCGCTCGCCCGCGCGGGCTGCGGTGGATCCGTGGGCGCGACGGCGGTCATAGGGGTAAGTATCCCAGGCGTGCCCGCTACAGCCCGAGGATGGTGCGCGCGATGAGGAAGTAGATGATGAGCCCGCTCGCGTCAACGAACGTCGAGATGAATGGGTTCGAGAACACGGCCGGGTCGACCTTCACCGCGCGCGCGAGCAGCGGCATGCAGCCGCCGACCGCCGCCGCGAGGGTACACACTGCGAGCAGCGTCAGCCCGATGACGAGCCCAATCTCGACCGAGAACGCAACGCCCGCGATCGCGAAGCCGAGCGTGCCGAGCAGCAGCCCGAGCATCGCGCCCGTGCGCAGCTCACGGGTGAGCACTCGCCAGAAGTCGCGCGACCCCACGTCGCCGAGCGCGAGGGCGCGCGTGACGGTCGTCGCCGCCTGGTTGCCGGTGTTGCCGCCCGTGCCGATGAGTAGCGGCACGAAGAGCGCAAGCACAGTGACCTGCTCGATCGTCGCCTCAAACACCGACAGCACCTGCACGGTGAGCGTCGCGCCAACCGCGAGCACGAGCAGCCAGATCACGCGCGAGCGCACGAGCGCGCCGACCGGGGTCGAGAGATACGGGCGGCGGAGCGGCTCGGTGCCGCCCTGACGCGCGGCGTCCTCGCTCTCCTCGTGCTCGAGGATGCGGATCGCGTCATCGATCGTGAGCATACCCACGAGGCGATCCTCCCGATCCACGATCGGGAGCGCGAGCAGCGCGCGGTCCGCACAGCGCCTGGCGGCCTGCTCAGCGTCCTCGATCGCGCCAGCCGTGTGCACCGGGTTCATGATGTCGGCGATGACGAGTGCGCCGTCGGCCGCGAGCAGCTCGCGCAGGCTCACGACGCCGACAACGTGGCGTGAATCATCGAGTACTGGGATCGTGTACACGGTCTCGGCGTCGTCGAGCCGCTCGCGGAGCCGATCCATCGTCTCCGCGACCGTGAAGCTCGCCCGCGTCGACACATACTCGAGCGACATGCGCCGGCCCACGCTGCCCTGCGGGTAACCGAGCAGCGCAGAGGTGAGCACGCGCTCCTGCTCCGGGAGGCCGCGCAGCAGCCTGGTCGCGAGCGCCGCGGGCACCTCGTCGAGCAGCCAGAGCCGATCGTCGTGGTCGAGGTCGCTGAAGAGCTGCGCGACCTCCGCGTCCTGCAGGCCGTGGAGGAGGTCGCTTTGCAAAGCGGGATCGAGGATCTCGAAGACCTCCGCCGCCCGATCTTTCGGGAGCAGTCGGTACATCACCGCGCGCTGCTTGCCGCTCAACCGCTCGAACACCGGGATGATGTCGGGCGCGAGCACCGGACTCAGCTCGCGCGTGATCGCACTGAGGTCGCGGGCAGCGTACAGCTGGGTGATGCTGTCGACGAGTTCGTCCTGCGTCTTCGTCTGCTGGATCGCTACCGGCTGGGCGGGTGCGGTTGGCTCGGTGTGTGCGGGTGGCATGGTCATGGCGTCGCTCCTTCGCCGTGGGGCGCGCACGCGGCTGAGCTGCGCACGCAAAACAGAATGCGGGCGCGATGCGAGTGCGGCGCCCGAGAGGGAGCCGGACGGCGAGTGAGCCGCTACGCCGTGGGGTGCGCGAAGCGGGCGAACACGAGATCCGGCCGAGG
This sequence comes from Leucobacter sp. BZR 635, assembly GCF_048061935.2. NCBI lineage: Bacteria > Bacillati > Actinomycetota > Actinomycetes > Micrococcales > Microbacteriaceae > Leucobacter > Leucobacter sp. BZR 635. Next base: position 76,780 of record NZ_JBLUNZ020000007.1, read on the forward strand.
ACTACAACTGTCACTGGTCACGGATATCACCTCACTTCGGTCGAACGCACGGGGTGGCAGCTACGAGACTGCACGCAGGTACTGTACCAGCGCTAGAGCGCGCACGACAAAACTGCCTCTTCCGAATTGTGGGTGTCGCAGGTCGGCGTGACTGCGGCGCGAGGGACTCCTGGTCATTCTGCGCCAAAATGCCCGCGAAAATCGCGGGAGGGTGGCGCAAACTGACCAGGAGTCTGCTGGGCTGGGCCGGAGCGGAGTCGCGCCGGAGCGGAGTCGCGCTGGAACCGGAGCGGAGCGGCGCCCCACCCGCTACGCGTCCTTGCGGCGCTCGCGCACGTAGAGCTGGCGGCGCACGTTCGCAACGAGCGAGCCGTCTTCCGCGGTGATCGGGATCTCAAACCACCGCAGCACCTTCTTGCCACCCTCGGCGGCCTGCCGCAGCTCGGCGACGGTCTCCGGCGGCATCTCGATGGTCGCGTGCACCGAGCTCACACCCGGGGCGATGAACTCGATCTCGGCGGCCTTGTCCCACACGACGTAGTCGCCTCCGAGCTGATTCACCGACAGGATCACGAGAAACGGGTCGAGCATCGAGAACAGCGAGCCCCCGAACGCAGTTCCCATGTAGTTCGCGTTCTCTTCGGTGATGTCCATGCGAATCACCGCGCGTGTGAAGTCGTCGGCGAGCTCGACGACCTTCACCCCCTGGGTCGCAAGCGTCGGCCAACTGTTAAACCCCTCCGCGTGCGCTGCTGCGTCCGTGCCCCAGAGATCGATGCCGCTCATTGTGACTCCTTCGTCTTGCTGATAGCTGTCGAATACCTACTTAACACGAGATTTCGGCCAGGCGTGCGGTCTTTGTCGCCGATCGCAAGCTTTTCACCCCCGTTCGAGGTGACCGGAGTGCGAGTCGTGCATGGCGGCGGGCCGCGGAAGTATCCTGGTGCGGTGACAGCACTCATCTGGTTCCGCGACGACCTTCGGCTCGCCGATCACCCAGCGCTCTGCGCGGGGGCGGAGGATCCCGGCGGGATCATCGCCCTCTACGTGCTCGACGAGGAGTCCGCAGAATCCCGGCCGCTCGGGGGCGCAGCCCGCTGGTGGCTGCACGAGTCACTCGCGAGCCTGCGCGCGGGCCTCGCAGCGCGCGGGGTCCCGCTGATTCTCCGGCGCGGGCCCGCGGAGCAGGTCGTCACCGATGTCGCGCTCGAGTGCGCGGTGGATCGGGTGCTCTGGAACCGCCGCTACGGCACCGAACGGCATCTCGACGCACGCCTGAAGGCGGGGCTGCGCGGGCGGGGGATCGCGGCGCACTCATTCCACGGGGGCCTCCTCTTCGAACCGGGAACAGTCGCCACCGCGACCGGTACCCCGTACCGCGTGTACACCCCGTTCTGGCGTGCCTGCCTCGCGCAGCCCGCGCCCGCCGCGCCGGTGCCGGTACCCGAAACGCTCACGCCTGCCGCGCACCAGCCCGCGAGCGACAGCCTCGACAGCTGGGAGCTGCAGTCGACTACGCCTGACTGGGCTGGCGGACTGGCCGCCCGCTGGACCCCCGGCGAGCAGACCGCGCTTGCCCACCTCGACCGCTTCCTCGAAGAGCGCGCACCCGAGTATCGAGCGCGCAGGGACTTCCCGGCAGTAGACGTTGGGTCGGAGCTCTCACCGTATCTCCGGTGGGGCGAGATCAGTCCCCGCACCGTCTGGCACACGGCGCTCGCTGCGGCCACGGAGACCGGCGTCGACGTCGGAATGTTCCTCTCCGAGCTCGGCTGGCGCGAGTTCGCGTGGCACACGCTGTTTCATCACTCCGGCCTCGACGCCGCCGGTGAAGCCGCGCCTGGTCTGCACGAGCGTGGCCTCAACCCGCAGTTCGACGGATTCCCTTGGCGACGGCCCGCGGGCGGCGAGCTTGCGGGCGGCGAGCCCGGGCGAGCCTACACCCGTGAGCTCACCGCCTGGCAGCGCGGCGAGACCGGCTTTGGCGTGGTCGACGCGGGCATGCGAGAGCTGTGGCAGAGCGGCTTCATGCACAACCGGGTGCGCATGGTCACCGCGTCGTTCCTCACGAAGAACCTGCTCACCGACTGGCGCGTCGGCGAGGCCTGGTTCTGGGACACGCTCGTTGACGCCGACGCCGCGAGCAACCCGTTCAACTGGCAGTGGGTCGCTGGCTGCGGGGTCGATGCGGCACCGTACTTCAGGGTCTTCAACCCGGAGACGCAGCAGAAAAAGTTCGATCCCGAGGGGCGCTACGTCGACCGGTGGGCCCCGGACTCGGTGATGCTGCCGCAGCTCGTCGACCTCCGCGAGACGCGAGTGCGGGCGCTCGCCGCCTACGAATCGATCAAGCTCGCCCCGCGCGAGCGCGGTGAAGGCGGGGCTGGTTAGCTCGCGAGCACCGCGGCCACCGCGGCGGCGACCGTCGGGTGCTCGAACTCGAAGCCCGAGTCCCGCAGCGCCGCTGGCACGACCCTGGTATCGCTGAGCAGGAGCGAGTCGGCGGCGTCCCGCCCGAGTACGATCCGCAGCGCCCACTTGGGTGCCGGCACGAGGTAGGGCCTGCGAAGCTCCGCGGCGATCGCGCGGCCGATGTCGTTCGCGCTCGCGGCCTCCGGGCCGGTGAGGTTGACGGGCCCGGTGAGCTCCCGGTCAATGACGTGGCGGATCGCCCGCACCTCGTCGGGCAGCGAGATCCACGGCCAGATCTGCCGCCCGCCGCCGAGCGGCCCGCTTACGCCGAGACGGGTGAGGAGCATGAGGGGCTTGAGCACGCCCTGCGGGTGCAGGATCGGTGCCGTGCGCAGCAGCGCGACCCGTGCGGTGGGGCCGGCCTCGAGCGCGGCGGCCTCCCAATCGACGCTGAGTTCGGCAAGGAAGGTGTCTCCCGGCACGTCGGTTTCGGTCAGGCGCTCGGCCGGTCGGTCTCCGTAGAAGCCGACCGCGGAGGCCGAGACGAAGTGCGGTGCATCGTCGCCGAGCTCGCGGATCGCGCCGGCGAGCGTACGCGTGGAAGTGAGCCGTGAGTCGATGAGTTGTTGTCGATAGTCCTTCGTCCACGGCAGCTTGCCGATGCTCGCCCCGTTGAGGTTCACGACGGCCCGGGCTCCGGCCAGCACTGCGGGATCGAGCGGGCGCTCGGGGTCCCACTGCACCTCGCCTGTCGCGCGGGGCGTGTGCCTCACGAGCCGCACGACCTCGATGTCGTCCGCGCGGAGCGAGCGCACGAGTGCCCCGCCGACCAGCCCTGAGGAGCCGGAAATTACGATGCTGCCTGAGCTCATGTGCTGCCCCCGTGCTGCCGAACTGCGGACGATGATGTCTCCACACTAGGGCAGTAAGCCGGGAGACGGGAGGGGTGCTTGCCTATTCCTTGTTGGTGTGCTGGGCAGAGCCGGGCGGGTGGATCGCGGCAAGTTCGGTGAGTGCGGCGACGTGTGCGCGGAAGGCGCGGCGCCCCTGCGGCGTGAGCCGCACCCACACGCGGCTTCGGCCCCCGCGGATCGCCCGCCGCTGGCCCGTGTAGTCGGCATCGCTCAGCGCGGCGAGCTGCTTGCTCAGCGCCGAGTCAGAGACACCGAGCAGCTCGCGCAGCGCGCCGAACTCCTCCTCGGTCACGGGGTCGAGCAGCGCGCAGATCCGCAGGCGGGGGAGCGGGTGGATCACCGGGTCGAGCGATGCTCCCGGCAGCGCTCCTGCGTCAGTTCCCGCCACGGCTCGCCCGCCTCGCCCAGGAGCGGTCCATCGCGCGTCCGCCGAACGAGGCGAACAGGAACAGGAGGATTGCTGCGGTGACTGGGAGCCACCACCAGCCGTGCTCGGCGTAGAGTGCGTTGCTGAGCCCGCCGATGATGCCGCCGATCAGCGCGAACCCGATGAGCGTGAGTTTCATGCCGCCGGAGAGGCGGATCTTGCGCACCGCGGTCGGCTGCTTCCACGCCGCAAACGCGGCGATACCGAGCAAGAGGATCACGGGGATGATGTACTGGAGGATCTCGGGCCAGCTGCGCATGTACGGGATGAGTGCGAACACCGCGAGCATGAGGCCGAGCATCGTCCAGTAGCGCTTGGGGCGCTGGAGCCGCTCGGCGTTGAGCTGTCTCGTGGCTTCGAGAGCGGTCAGCGATTCGGCGGGAGCAGGCTCTTTTTCCATGCTGGAAAGTCTACGCCTGAGTTTCCTCTTTGGAAAGAGACAGTGTCGCGGCCCGCAGCCGCAGCGCGCCGATGAAGCCAACCGCAAGGAAAGCTGCGGCGATGAGAATCGCCCACCGGCTTGCGTCGGCGAACCCCGAAGCGAGCGCATCGAGCACCGCGCCCGTGTGGTCCCCGAGCGGGCTCGCATCCCCCTGCGCCCGCAGCTGAGAGATGGTCGTGCCCGCCGTCTGCCTGGTCTGCTCCGCGAGCTGCGCCGCCGTCTCGCCGTCGATTCCGAGCCCGGCGCCGCTGCCGCTTCCCGCCCCGGCGGCGTCGAGGGCGCGCGGTAGCGAGAACGCGAGGCCGACCGAGAGCGCTGCGCCGCCGAACGCGGTGCCGAGTGCCGAGCCGATCTGTCTGACGGTGCTCTGGGTCGCTGATGCCTGGCCGGACGCGCCGACGGGAACATCGCGCAGCACGGTCCCGGTGAGCTGCGCCGAGGCGAGCCCGAGCCCGAGTCCGTACACGGTGAGGGGGATCGCGATGAGCCACGCGGGGGTGTCGCCGCCGAGCAGCAGCGCGAGCGCAACTGCGCCAAGCACTTCGAGGCCGAGCCCGATGAGTACGGTGCCGGGGGCGCCGAACTTCGCGGCGAGGTGGCGCGATGCCGCCCCGGAGGCGAAGGCGCCGACCGCCATCGCTGCAAGCGTGAGGCCCGCGCCCATGACGCCGATCCCGAGCGCGCTAATGAGGTACAGCGGCAGCACAAAGATAATGGCGAACTCGCCGACGGCAACCATTGCCGCGGTGATGTTTCCCCAGGAGAACGTCGAGAATGTGAAGAGTTCGAGGTCGAGCAGGGCGGAGCGGCGTACGCGCTCGCGGTGCCGCTCCCAAAAGACGAAACCGATGATTGCGGCCGCGGCGATGAGTAGTGCAATGGCCGCGATGGAGACCGGGGCGGTGGATCGCCAGGTCCAGCCGAACAGCGTGAAGTCTTCGTGCTGACGCAACCAGCCTATCTCGGGGCCCTCAATGATGGCAAACACGAGCGCCCCAAACCCGATCGCGCTGAGCAGCGCCCCGTCAACGTCAGCACCAGGCCGCGACTTCTCGCCCTTGGTCTCTGGCACGACGATGAGTGCCGCGATGACGACAGCGGCGCCGACGGGAAGATTGACGAGGAAGATCCAATGCCACGACAGCGCCTGCGTGAGCGCGCCGCCGGCGAGCGGGCCGACCGCGGCCGCTCCCGAGATGACCGCGCCCCAGACGCCGAACGCCGCCGCACGATACTTGCCGCGGAAGACCGCGTTCACGGTCGACAGCGTCGACGGCATGATGAGCGCGGCACCGACGGCCTGCACCGCCCGCGCCCCGATAAGCGCCGCGGCCCCGCCGGCCGCCGCCGCGAGCAGACTCCCGGCGATGAACACGGCGATGCCGGCAATGAACAAGCGCTTTCGGCCCAGCCGGTCAGCAAGCTTGCCTGTCGAGAGCAGCAGCGCGGCGAGCAGCACCGCGTAGACGCTGTTCACCCACTGCGCGTCGGCGAGGCTCAGCGACAGGTCCGCGATGATCGACGGCAGCGCGACCCCAACGATCGTGCCGTCGAGCACAATGAGGCCGAGCCCGAGCGAGAGGACCGCGAGGGCGGCCCAATCGCTCCTGCTCGGGGCCGGCGAGTCACGATGCGTCAGAGTTGACATGGCTGCAGCCTACGTCGCTGTCGCAGGTTACGCCGCAGTGACCGCTGGCGTGGGCTGCTTGGAAACCGCGCGACGGAGCGCGATGAAGAGCACGATCATGCCGGCAGTGAGGAACATGTGGCCGAGGCCGGCGATCCCCGAGATCATCTTCGTGGATTCCTCGCCGAGCACGGTGAGGCTGCCGTGCCAGATGAGCATTGCCGAGGTGAGCACAACGCCCGCGTTGTAGAGCCAGAAGAACCAGGCGAACAGCTTCGGGCTCGCTGAGATCGTGAACACCTTCTCGAGTCCGAGCACGATGAGGAGCACGATGAACCCGAGCGTGAGCAGGTGCGTGTGTGCGAGCCCGAGCTGGGTGAACTGCCCCTCCGGGAAATCGTTGAGCTTGGTGAACTCGCGGTAGAAGAGGCCCGAGGCGACCCCAACGAGCATGTAGATGAACGAGGCGTTGAGCAGTTTCTTCATGATGGTGTCCTTTCAAGAACGATGGTGTGATGGTGAGTTTTTGGGCGCAGTAATCAGCGCTGCCAGGCAGTGGGCCGACGGCGGGGCTAGATCAGGCCGGTTTCCCTGGCGACGTGGATCGCGCGGGATCGGCTGTCGACGTCGAGCTTCGTGAAGATATGCGCGACGTGGCTCTTGACGGTCGCCTCGGTCACAAACAGTGCGCGGGCGACCTCACGGTTCGCGGCACCGGTCGCGAGGAGCCGCAGCACCTCAACCTCGCGCTCGGTGAGCTTCGGGAGCGGATCGCGCATGCCCTTGAGTACGCGCGATGCGATGTCGGGCGTGAGGAACATGTCGCCTGCGGCCGCGCGCTCGATGCCCTCGACGATGGTTTCTGGGGCGACGTCCTTCAGCAGGTATCCGGCGGCACCCGCCTCGATGGCTCCGAGGATCTCGGCGTCCCGGTCGAAGGTCGTGAGAATGAGTACGGCGGGTGCCGGGTCGAGGGCGCGCAGTGCCGCTGTTGTCTCGATTCCGTCGATCCCAGCGCCGAGCCGCAGGTCGCAGAGCACGACGTCTGGCCGGAGCTGCTCGGCGAGCGCGATGGCTGCCTCGCCCGTTGCAGCCTCTCCGACCACGGCGACGCTGTCGCCAGTGTCGAGCACTGCGCGGAGCCCGCTGCGCACGACCGGGTGGTCGTCGACGAGCAGCACGGTGATGGTCATGGGGTCTCCTTGGGAACAGTGGCCTGGTCGATGTGGATCGGCAGGTGCGCCGAGATCGCGGTGCCCTCGCCGGGGGTGCTCTCAACGTCGAGCCCGCCGCCGAGTTCGCGCAGCCGGTCCCGCATGAAGCGCAGCCCGTAGCTCGACGATCCGGCGGTCGCGACCGGGCTTCTCTCCCACGCCGAAGCATCGAAGCCCGTGCCGTCGTCGATCACGTCCATGCGCACCGAGTCGCCAGCGTCGATGAGGCTGAGCACGACGCGGCTGGCCTGAGCATGAACGCGCACATTGGCGAGCGCCGACTGCGCCGACCGCAACAGGCCCACCTCGATCTCGGTCGGGAGCAACGGCAGAGTGTCATCGACGTGCAGCTCAGCGCGGATCCCTGTCTCCTCCTGTGCCCGGTCGAGCATGCGCTGCAGCGCTGAGGTGAGCGCTCCGTCCTCAAGCTCGGCGGGGACGAGCTCGGCGACGATCCTGCGCACGTCGGCGAGGCTGTCGCCGGCGAGCGTCTCGACCTGGGTGAGGGCGAGCTCGGCGGCGGGGTCGCTCGTGCGGTTGCTTCCGGCGTGCGCGAGCAACCGGATCGACGAGAGCGCCTGCGCGATCGTGTCGTGGATGTCACGTGAGATGCGTGTCCGCTCAGCGATCGCGCCGGCCTCGCGCTGCGCGACGGCGAGCTCGTCCTGCAGCTCAGCCATTTCGGTCTGCGCGAGCCTCAGGGAGGTGACGAGCCGCTCGCGCTCGGCGGCTTCGTGGAGCAGCTGGAGGTAGCCGCGGGAGATCCCAAACGCGAACACCCCGCCGATGAGCGGGCCAAACACGTTCGCGTAGCTCGTCGTGCCGTGGTGGAGAATCGGCGCAACCGCGACGACGGCGAACACGCACACCGAGTACACGAGCCCCCAGCGCAGCGGCAGGAGGTGCCCCGCGAGGAGCCAGAGGAGGAACGCGAGCCAGACGAACTCGGGGGAGACCGCGACGGCGGCGATCCAGACGGCGGCGAAACCGACGAGCCACCACGTCACCGCGTTCGTCGCCGCGACGCGGCTGGGGATGAACGCCCCTGCCGTGTGCCAGGCGAGGATCGCGACGCCCGCGATGATGGCGGCCGGGGGAGCGACGCCGTCGCCGAGCGCGCGGATCACGCCGATGACTGTGAGCGCCAGCGCGATGAGATGCTGGCCGACCTGCATCGCCCGCACGGTGGGCTCGGCGGGGCGCGTGGCCATGGCACCATCGCGTGTCAGCGGCGCGTCTACGAGGCTCATGCGTCAATTCTCTCTCGTCGCGAGAGCTTTCCGGGGAACCAGACCCGATCTCCCACCAGACTGAAGATCGCGGGCACGATGACGGTCCGCACGATGAGCGTGTCGACGAGCACTCCGACGCCGACGATGAGCCCAAGCTGACCGAGGGTGACGAGCGGGAGCACACCGAGCGCGGCGAACACTGCGGCGAGCACAATCCCGGCGCTCGTGATGACGCTTCCGGTGTGCGCGACGGCCTCGACCATCCCCGCGCGGGTGCCAAGCTTCTTCGCCTCCGAGCGTGCCCGGTGCACAAGGAAGATCGTGTAGTCGATCCCGAGCGCGACGAGGAAGAGGAACGCGAGCAGCGGCACCTGCAGATCGAGTGCCTGCTGGCCGAAGAGCACCCGGCTGAGCCAGGCCCCTGCGCCGATAGCGGCGACCGCGCTCGCGAGGTTCACTGCGAGCAGCAGCAGTGGCGCGACGAGCGAACGGAGCAGGAACATGAGCACCAGGAAGCAGATGGCAAGCACGAGCGGTGCGATGAGCCAGAGGTCCGTTTGGTTGCCGTCGCGGGCGTCGAGATCGGTCGCGGTTGCCCCGCCGACGAGCGCCTGGTCGAGTGCGTCAGTGCCTGGAACCGCGTGCACTGCCTCGCGAAGCTCGGAGATCTGCTCGAGGCTCTGTTCCGTGCTCGGAGCGTACTCGCTCGTCACCATAATCTTCGTGAGCGTGCCGTCGGCTGTCTCGCCGACCGGGTGGGCGCGCACGACGCCCTCGACGCCCTTCGCCGCTTCGATAACCGTGCCAGCGCTATCGCTCGCCGACACGATGAAGATCGGCTGCGCCTCGCCGGGCGGGAAGTGCTCAGAGAGCACCTCAAGGCCCGCAGCAGACTCGGACTCGCCGCGGAATTTCTCGACCTGGTCGAGCCCGACGGAGGTGCCGAGGAGGCCCGTCGCCATCACTGCGAGCAGCGCGAGGCCTGCGGTGAGACTGACCGCGGGGCGGCTGGAAACGCGGGTTGCGATCGCGCGCCAGACGCCGCCGGTGTGGGAGGTGGTGTTGCTACCGGCACCGCCGGCTGCGCCAGTGCCGCCGGCTGCGCCAGCAGCGCCTGCTGCGGCCGGGCGGGGAACGAACGGCCAGAAGACGCCTCGTCCGCACACGGCGAGGAACGGTGGCAGCACGAACAGCACGGCAGCGAGCGCGATGACGAGTCCGATTGCCGAGGAGACCCCGAGGCCGTGCGTGCCGGGAATCACGGCGAGCGCGAGCGTGAGGAGGGCCGCAACGACCGTCACGTTCGAGGCGAGGATCGCCGGGAGGGTCTTGCGCCAGGCGGTGCTGAGCGCCGCCCGATGATCCTCGGTGGTGAGGAGTTCCTCGCGGTAGCGGGAGATGAGGAGCAGCGCGTAGTTCGTGCCCGCGCCGAAGACGAGCACGCTGATGATGCCGGCGTCGAACTGCAGGTCCCAGGCGGCACCCGCGGCCGCGGTCATCCGGCCTGCGAGACCGTCAGCGAGTGCGACGACGATGAGCGGCACGATCCAGAGCACGGGGGAACGGTAGGTGACGATGAGCAGCACGGCGACGATGAGGATCGTGACGAGCAGCAGCGTGAAGTCGGCCCCCTCGAACGCGCCAGCGATGTCGGCGCCGAAGGCCGGGCCGCCCGTGACCTGCAGCGAGAGGTCGGTGAGGCCTGCGATCTCCGACCCGGAGGTATCGCTGGCGTCAGGGCCGCTGGCAGCCGCGATGTCCGCCCTGAGCGCCTTCACGATCTGCGCGGTGTCGGTGTTCGTCTCGCCGACCTTGATTGGGGTGACGAGCAGGGCCGCCTTGCCGTCGTCGCTCAGCATGGGGCCGCTTGACTCGGCATCCGCGTGAGCGTCGAGCACCGGGAGGAGCTGCTCGAGCGCGGCGGTGTCGTCCGCTGTCAGCTCGCCGCCGTCATCACGGGATGCGACGACGAGGACAGACTGCCGGTCAGCGTTGGGAAACTGTGCCAGGAGTTCGCTGGTGAGGGCTGACTCGGAGGTCGCGGGGGCCTGCGCGTTGCGTGCCGGCGCTTTCGCCGAGCCGAATGCGCCTAACAGGGCAACCATCGCGATGAGTGCGACGCCGAGCGAGATCCAGGCGCCGCGCCGGGAGGTAAGAGGGGAAGAAGCCATGACATCAACTTCACCAGCGCGCGCCCGTTCTGGCATCGGGGGCGATGGTGAACTCTGCGTCATCCAAAAGGATGAGGGAGGGGTGGGGGCCGCGCGCGATCCCGAGCCGCCGGAGCGCGACACGATGTGATTCCCCACCGCAGGCGCCTGCTGAGCGGAGCGACCACGGCCGGGGCTACCGCGTAGTGTGCTACGGAGTAACCCCGGCCGTGGTCGTGCGCAAACGGAATCCTCAGCACACGTTCTGACTATCGAGTTGGGGTGGCTGCGGCGGAGTGCTGCTCCTCTCTCAGGCAGTGTCACATCTGTGCCAGCGACGAAACCGCCGGCTTGCCGGGCTAGATCGCGATGGCGAAATCGTCGAGCTCGTGCACGGAGCCGCCTGCGGCAAGCGCAAGTTCGTAGGCCTCGACACGCTTCTCGTCGATCTCGGTGTTCGTCGTGCCGCGCTTCCAGTAGCCAAAGACGGCGACGTCGTCTTTCGCGAGGCCCGCATCCTTGCGGAAGAACGAGCGGATCGCGCGCATCTCATCGCGCTCGCCCGCGGCCCACACCACAACCGAGGCCGGGTCGGGAAGCGTGGCGATCTGGTCAGCGAATCCCGTGCCCGGGGCGATCCGCGTGAGCGTGAGGCCGGGGAACACGGGCAGCTCGGCGAAGGCGTCCGCGTCGTGTGTCGCGACCCAGCCGCGGCCGGTGAGCTTCGGGTCGGCCTGCTCAAGGATCGCGTAGAGTGCCGGAATCGCGGTCGCGTCTGCGAAGAATACCGCGTCGCGGCCCCCCGTCTCGGGGAGGTCGGCGTGCGGCCGGGGGCCGCCAAACTTCACCTGGTCGTCGACCTTGAGCGTGTCGATCCACTGCATCATCGGGCTGTCCTCGCCGTGCTTCACGACGTCAACCTCGATGGTGCCAGCGTGTGCATCGGCCGAGCGTACCGTGTAGACGCGCGACGTCGGGCCGAAGCGCTCGTCGAGGTAGAACCTGATCGCGACGTTTGCCTGCGACCACTTGGGCTCCGCGGCGAGATCGGGAATGCGCAGCACCACTCGGGCGAGCTCGGGCGTGACGTCGGCGAACGAGACGACGGTCGCGAGGCCGAGCTGCAGGCCCTTGTTGTGGTCGTCTGAATCGGTCGCGCGCGGCTTGCGCGCGGGTGCCTGCTGGCTGTTCGATGCCGGCGTGCTGCTGGGGGTGGGTTCCTGGGCGGTCATGCTGACTCCTGTTCTGCCACGAGCTCAAGCTTGAGCTCGTGGGCGGTGGGGGTGGGTGAGGCGTATTGGGGGCGGCGGTCTCGCGGCACGATGAGGGGCCGGCCGGTCTCGGGATCGGGGAGCACGAGCGCGTCGAGGTCGAACACCTGACGCAGCAGCTCGGCGGTAACGATGTCGCCGGGGGCGCCCTGGGCGACGATCTTGCCGTCCCGCATCGCCACGATGTGAGTTGCGTACCTGGCAGCGAGATTGAGGTCGTGGAGCACCGCGACGAGTGTGCGGCCAGCGGTGTGCAGCCGCGAGCACAGATCGAGCACGTCGATCTGGTGTGAGATGTCGAGGTAGGTTGTCGGCTCGTCGAGCAGCAGGATCGGCGTCTCCTGCGCGAGTGCCATCGCGATCCAGGCGCGCTGCCGCTGGCCCCCACTGAGTTCTTCGACGAGGCGCTCACGCTGCTCGGTCATTTCGACCTCCGCGAGGGCACTGTCGACCGCGATCTCGTCGGCGGCGCTCCACTGCTGCAGCAGGCTCTGGTAGGGGTTTCGGCCGCGCGCCACGAGGTCGCCGACCGTGATCGCGGTCGGTGTTGCTGGGGCCTGGGCGAGGGTGCCAATGCGCCGCGCGACCTGTTTGGTGCGGATTTTTGCAAGGTCAGTATCGCCCAGCGTCACCGCGCCAGCACTCGGGCGGATCATGCGCGAGAGTGCCCGCAGCAGCGTGGACTTGCCGCAGCCGTTCGGCCCGATGATGACGGTGAAGCCGCCTGCGGGCACGGCGAGATCGAGGTCGTCGACGACGGTGCGCTGACCGTAGCCGAGGGAGAGCTGGTGTGCTGAGAGTTCGCGAGAGAAGGGGGTCATGGTGATCCGTTCAAATTCGTCTGGCGAGCAGCCAGAGTAGGTAGACGCCGCCGAGCACGCTCGTGACGAGACCCACCGGGGTGCGTAGCCCGACATCGAGGTGCTGGGAGAGGAGGTCTGCGCCCGCGAGCAGCACCCCGCCGACGATCGCGGAGAGCCCGACGAGCACGCCCGGAACCGGGGCGAGATGCCGAGCGATATGTCCCGCGGCGAATGCGATGAACGCGATGGGCCCTGCGACCGCGGTGGCCGCGGCCGCAGCGGTGACCCCGACGAGCATCGCGGCGAAGCGGGTACGCTCGACGCGGATCCCGACGCTGTGTGCGGTATCGTCGCCCATCTCCATGAGGGCCAGGCCGCGCCCGAGTCCGAGCAGCAGCGGGGTGACGATTGCGAGCACCGCGAACGAGAGTGCAACGTGTACCCAGCCGCGGCCGAGCAGGGAACCGGTCGTCCAAAGCTGGGCGACCAGCGCGTCGTCTACGTCGGCGCGCGCGATGAGTAGCGCCGAGAATGCGCTCACGACGGCTCCGACACCGATGCCGACGAGCACGAGCCGGAGACCGCCGGTCACGCCGTCGCGACGGGCAAGGAAGTACACGGCGAGCGCGGTGAGCATTCCGCCGACAACCGCGGCGACCGCGGTGGCGAGCATGCCTCCGCCGAACACGATGATCTGGAAGACCGCGGCGGTTGCCGCCCCCGAGGTGAAGCCGATGATATCGGGGGATCCGAGCGGGTTGCGCGAGAGCGACTGGAATGTCGCCCCGCTCATGCCGAGCAGCGCGCCGACGGCCGCCGCGGTGAGCGCGCGGGGCAGTCGCCTGCCGAGCACGGAGCGGGTCGTTGACGGCTTGGCTTCGCCGGAGAAGACGGCCGCGAGGTCGTCGAAGCCGAGCCGGATCGTGCCAATCATGAGCGACGCCACGATCACTGCGATGAGTGCGACGAGGGCGATGCCGCCGACGATAAGGAGTCTGGGCCGCACGCGGATCGACGCGCGGCCGATCCGGAGTACCGGGACTGAGAACGCGGTCACAGCGCTGCTACCTTTCGCGAGCGAACGAGGGCGACGAACAGTGGGCCGCCGAACAGGGCGGCGGCGACGCCGGTCTGTAGCTCGGCTGGAGCGACGCTCGCGCGGCCCAGCGTGTCTGCGAGCACGAGGAGGGTCGAGCCGAGGATGACGGAGGCGGGGATGAGGCGGCGGTGTTCATTGCCAGTGAAGAACCGGGCGATGTGGGCCGCCCCCAAACCAATGAACCCGATCGGGCCGGCCGCCGCCGTGGCGGCACCCGCGAGCAGCACCACAGCGAGCGCTGAGCCAATGCGCGCTGAGCCCGTGTGGGTGCCGAGTGCCGTCGCGACATCGTCGCCGAGGGTGATGGCGTTGAGGGGCGCGATGAGGAGGAAGCTCGCGAGGATCCCCACCGCGATAAACGGCGCGACCGTGAGGATCACCTCGAAGTCTCGCCCCTGGAGCGAACCGATCGACCAGAACCTGAAGGAGTTGAAGGCAGCCTCGTTACTGATGAGGATCATCTGGGTGAGCGCGCCGATGACGATGCTCACGGCTGTGCCTGCGAGCGCGATCCGCACGGGGGTGCCCGCGTTGCCGCGGGCGCTTCCGAGCAGGTAGACGACCGTGGCGGCAACTGCCGCGCCCACGAACGCGAACCAAATGTAGCCGCTCACGTTGTCTATGCCGAGGAAGGCGATCGCGATGACGACGGCGAGGGAGGCCCCGGCGTTGACGCCGAGTATGCCGGGGTCTGCGAGCGGGTTGCGCGTGACCGACTGCATGAGCGTGCCTGCGAGGCCGAGCGCCGCCCCGACAACGATGCCGAGCACGATCCGTGGCAGGCGCGACAGCACGACAACGAGGTGTGCGTCGTTCGACGGGTCGTAGTCGAAGATCGCTGAGACCACGGTGGCCGGGTCGATCCTGCTCGACCCGAGCCCCAACCCGAGCACGGCGGTCACGACGAGGGCGGCGAGGGATGCCGCCATGAGCAGCGCCGTGCGCCGCGCCGCCGAGCGGTGGGGCGCACGCGCCTCACCGCTCAGCGTGTCGAGTTGAACGGTCACCTGTTTTACTTCGGGAAGGTGTTGACGAGCAGTTCGACGGTGCGCTTCGCGCTGTAGTAATCGAGCCGGAAGGAGTCGGTTCCCATCGTGTACACCTGGTCGTTCGTGATGGCCGGGAGGTTGGCGAGCAGCGCGTCGTTGGAGAAGTCCGTGACGGGGTCGCCGCCGGTCATCGCGACGGTGAAGATGGTCGCAGCGTCTTCAAGGCCCGCCGCCGCGTTCTCGCTCGTGAGGGTTCCGACGCGGCCGCCCTGGCCCTCAGAGAGGAACTCCTCCTTGGCGGGCTGGTAGTCGAATCCGAGCGAGCTGAGGAGCATGGCCTGCGGGCTCTCGACGTTGAATGGCCAGGAGCCCTCAGGCCCCATGTAGATGAGCGCGGTTGTGGGCTGGGGTGGCAGCTTGATCTTGGCTGCCTGGTCGGTGACCCACTGGTCGTACTCGGCGATTCGCTCCGCAGCCTCAGTTTCGAGCCCCGTGGCCTCGCTGATCTGTTCCGTGATTTCCTGCCAGGTGATATCCGCGTAGCTGATGAGCACGGTCGGCGCGATCTCTGACAGCTGCTCATATGCGTCCGTCGCACTGTCGCCGCCCGAGGCCGAGCCGATGATGAGATCTGGCTCGAACTGGTCGATCGCGTCGAGGTCGAGCTCCAGATCCTTGTAAGCGATCTCGATGCCGCGTTCGACGGCGACATCCGCCCACTGCGTGAAGAAGCCGTTGTCGTCGGTGAGGGGAGTGACAGGCGCCGCGGCCGTCGCGACGAGCGGAGCGTCGATGGAGAGCAGCGCTCCGGTGAATGACGGGGCCGCTGAGACAATGCGCAGCGGCTTCTCGTCGATCGTTGTGGATCCGGCAGCGTGCTCGACCGTGCGCGGCCAGCCTTCGCTGGACTCGGCCGCGGGATCGGCCTCGGTCACCTTGTCCGGGGCTGTCGAGCTGCAGCCGGCGAGGAGCAGGGCGGCCGCGGTTGCGGCGGCGGCGAGGGTGAGCAGGCGTCTGGCCATGCGGGGAACCTCCGAGTTAGGTCAGTGTTTGGGTGACGGCACAGCGGTGCGCGCTATCCTCAAAGTTAGCCAAGCCTTACATTCATCTGTTGATTGGAGACGACACCGTGTTACCAGGCGCGCAGTTCACAGCCACACCGCGGTTAGCCGCCACGCCGCGGCCCTCGGTTCGGCTCTCCGAAGCGATGCTCTACGCGGTTGTCCGCGGCGTCGCGACGCTGCGGATCGGCTCCTTAGACGTGGTGCTGCGCGCGGGGACTGGCGCGTGGGTGCCCGCGGGCGAGGCGGTAGGGGTGCGCCCCGCGCCAGGCGCGATCCTCATCCCTGTACCCGCCGCGGGCGAAAACGTCACGGGGGTCACCCGCGTCGCGATCCCGGAGTCGGCGCTGCCCGCGCTCCTCAGAGCGTTCGCCAATGTGCTCGGCCACCTCGACGGAGCCCAGGCACCCCTGCTCACCGTGCGCGGCGGCGTACCTGACGCGCTCGCTGCCCCGCCCGCACCCCGCTCTGCGGAGCTGCGCGAACTCGCGGCGCTGCTGCGCGCCGCGCCGACCGCGGATCTCGCGCAGGCGGTGCACGAGACAGTGCCCGGGTGGAGCCTGCGCACGGTGCAGCGGCGCTTCCGCGAGGACACGGGCTGGACGCTCGCCGCGTGGCGCCGCCGGCACAGGCTGCGCGCGGGCGCCGAACTTGTCGCCGCGGGCCGCGATCTTGAGTGGGTCGCGAACAAGGTCGGCTACGCGAGCCTGGCCGGCTTCATTCGCGCCTTCGCCGATGCCGCCGGCGTGACGCCCGGGCAGTGGCGGGAGGACCGGCGTGATGCAGAGTGTCGCACCGCCGAGATCGTCACCCACGACGACGCGCAGACGCACCGCACCTGGTCGCGAGTGAACGGCTCGCACGTCGCGGTGTGGGCGGCGATCGGCCCGGCGGAGCTCGTGTGTGCCGGGCGGTCATTGCCGCTTGCCGAGGGAGAAGCGGTCGTCATCCCGGCCGGCACCCGCAACGAGGTGCGCATTCCAGCGGGCTCCGTGCTCATGCCACTCGGCTACCGCTCTGCGCTACGGGGCAGTATCGGAGCGCCCCTCGCTCCGGCCCAGATCGGCGGCCTCGAATCGCTCGACATGCTTGAGGCGATGCTCGCGAGCTATACGACCGTGGGCGTTGTGGGGGTCGACCCCGACCGCGGTTTCGGTGCGGCGCTTGCCGGGTCGCGCCGCGCCCCCGTGACCCCCGATGACGGCCGGCTGGCCGCCCTCGCCAACCTGTTCGTGCGGGAGCCCGAGCTGCGCATCCCCGACGCAGCCACCCGGCTGGGAACCTCCGAGCGCGAACTCTACCGGCTCGTGCAGGCCCGCACGGGCGACCAGTTCGCCGCGTGGCTGCGGATGCTCCGCATGACCCGGGCGCGGAATCAGCTCGGCGACGGCGAGACGCCCTCCGAGGTGTCGCGGGAGCTTGGCTATGCGCACCTGCCCGCGTTTTCACGTGCCTTCCGTGCGGTGCACGGGGCAGGGCCCGCGGCGCTCGGTGTGCCGAACCTCAGCGCGACGCGGGCGGCCTGGGGCCGTGAGCAGCGGCTGCCCGCGCGGCAACTCTAAGGGGCGTTGCAGCTCTCACGACGCTGGGGCCTGCGTGCGTTGTGGGCCAGCGCGCGTTGCGGGCCCGCGCCCCAGGTGTGCCAGGCGGGCGCGCCACCGGGATGGGCCACGTCTGTAGCGGGGTCGAGGGGTGTGCTTGCTCCGCGGCTACCGTGCCAGCTCCCGCCGCGCCTCCCGCTACTCCTCGGCCTGCCCCTCGTTCTGCTTCGCGTGCGGCAGCGTGCCGTAGATCTTGCCGAGGACCAGGCGCTCGCAGAGTGTCCAGGTCGTCGTCGTCGCGAGGTAGAGCGCTGCCGCGAGTGGCACGATCGCCGCGATGATCACGGTCATGAACGGTACGAAGCTCATCATCCTCGTCATGCCCGACAGATCAGGCATCCCCGCAGGCATGTTCTGCGGCTTCGGGGCAGGTTCGGGGGCGGGCGGGGTGAGGAGCTTGCGCGAGACCTGCGTGACGATGCCGATGAGCACCATGATGATGATTCCGACGGTCGCGTGCGTGAGCGTGATGGTGCCGCCGAAGAGGCTCCCGGTGAGGCTCGCGTCGAGCCGCACGCCGAGGAACGACTTGCTGAGTAGCTCATTCGGGTGGCCGTCGATTTCCGGCAGGATGAACAGCCCGTAGACCGCCATGAGTACGGGCATCTGCGCGAGCACGGGCAGGCAGCCCGCGAACGGCGAGGCTTTCTCGGCCTGGTACAGCTCCATGGTTTTGCGCTGCAGCACCTCGGGGTTCTTGTACTTGCGCTGCAATTCGGCGAGCTTGGGGGCGATCCGCTGCCTGGCGAGCGTTGCCTTCACCTGCGAGCGGCCGACCGGTATGAGGAGTGCGCGCACCGCGATCGTCAGCAGGATGATCGCGACGGCCGCGCTCTGCGCCCCGGTCAGTGGCTCGAGCAGATCGCTCAGTGTGGTGACGAGCCAGTACGCTCCCCGAATGAGGAGCTTGATGGGAAGAAACTCGTACATGTTCATCGAATGCTGCCCGCCCCGCGTGCTGGGCGGCTGGGCGAGTGCGCCCCGAAAGTGTGGAAAGAATGCATGGTGGATCTCGTCTCGTTCGCAGAATAGGCTGGCGGATCCCTCGCGCGCAGTCAGGCCAGCGTGCTGCACGGAGGCAGCCGCGGCGAACGGTTACGCGAGGGGTGAGGCGAGCCGTGACGGGGCGCGGGCGAGAACGGTGCCGGGTGTGCCCGGCGCTGCGGCGACACGGAAGGTGCGAAACACGGCCCAGGGCGACGGTGCCCGCGGGGTGGGTGCCGCGGCGGTAAACGTGGCCCTCCGCGCGCACACGAACGCCGTGATAATCGGTGCGAGGGCGAGGATGCCGACCGCGCCGAGCAGCGCCGCCTGAGCGGGGGACTGCGGCTGCGACGTACCGAACGCGACAACGAGGGTAATGAGCACGAACTGCGTCATCATCCAAAGCGACAACATCATGACCCACACCTCCGTTTCGTGTTCGGAGCTAGTTTAGCGGGAAGACAGTCGGCGCACTGCGGAAGATACGCAGCGCGGGAGGGCCGCCACTTTCGGGGCGACCCTCCCGCGTCAGACAGGAGCGTTTCGCTATCCGCTCAGACCGTTTCGCGATTGCCTCCGCCCGTGGAGCGCGAGGCCTGCTGCGACGAGTAGCGCAGCAGCTCCCGACCCCACGATCGGCCAGAGCAGGCTCGAGCCGGAGACCGCAAGGGCCCCGTCCGGGTTGCCCTTTGGCGGGGTCGTGCCCGGGTCCGGGTCAATCACCGGCGGTTCCGGATCTACCGGGGGAACACCCTTCTGCTTCTTGTAGTGGTAGGTGACGGAGACCGGTTCGCCGGAGATGGTGCCGGTGGTGGCACCTTCGACCCGCACGAAGTCGTAGCCGGCGAAGGCGAGCTGTTCGGTCGTGTAATCGGTGTCGATGTCGCCCGTCGTGATGATCGGGTCGCGCAGCGGGGCACCGTTTTCGTCGAGGTAGTTGGCGGTGACGGTGCCCTGTTCGACGGGCGGTGTCTGCTTCTTGTAGTGGTAGGTGACGGTGACCGGTTCGCCGGAGATGGTGCCGGTGGTGGCACCTTCGACCCGCACGAAGTCGTAGCCGGCGAAGGCGAGCTGTT
>NZ_JBLUNZ020000008.1:0-3348 GCF_048061935.2 Leucobacter sp. BZR 635
CGTAGTCAAACACGCACCACCGACATTCAAGCCCTCAAATGTGGCCCAAAACAGAATCTTTCGAAAAAGATTCTGAAGCTCTTCACTAGTGATGACACGTTCGTGAATCACCAGAGAGGTGACAAGGAATCACCATGTCTGTCGGCTTTCGAGAATGCGTGGGAAGTAGCTACGAATATCCCCGAAAGGCCCTCACGAGCGGGACACAGCTCGAACCACCAGAACGCCACAGCAACACGGCCTGACGAGGCATCTTCGGAGCCCCCGAACCCACACGGTCCGGGCCCACCTGCCCCACAGGGCAAGGGCGCGAAGCGCCCGCGGCAGGCTCGCAGCCTCAGGTGCGGTCTGCTCTGAGCCGTTTCTCCCGCGCCAAAGCACCGGAGCAAAGGGCAAGCACCCGCAGCGCCCGCACCGAGAAGCCCCCGAACCGAACTGCAACACCCTGTTTCATCTATCCCGACCCGTGTATTGCCCTCACAAGGCTCGGTCTGAATAAATAGGGGCAGTGAGGATGCCAGGCGGGATCCGCACGGCGGAACAGCCCACGCTAAGCAAGCACGCAAGCCCGCACCGCGGCAGCGCCGCGCGCCACTCGCCCGGCAACGCCCCCTAGGCGCTAGCGAAGGCCTCGGCGTCGGCGCGATCCTGCTCGGTTGCGACGAGCTGCCCGCAGGCACCGTCGATCTCCTTGCCGCGGGTATCGCGCAGCGTCGTCACCACGCCGGCTGCGTTGAGCCGGTCGACGAACTCGCGGGTGACTTCCTTCGTCGAGGAGGTCCAGATGGAGCCCGGGGTCGGGTTGAGCGGGATCGGGTTCACGTGCACCCAGCCGCGGCCGCGCTGGTTCAGGCGGTCGGCGAGCAGGTCGGCGCGCCATCCGTGATCGTTCATGTCCTTGATGAGCGCGTACTCGATCGAGACGCGGCGGCCGGTCTTCTCGTAGTACGCGTACGCAGCGTCAAGCACCTCGTCGACCTTCCAGCGGCTGTTCACCGGGATGAGCTCGTCGCGCAGCTGGTCGTCTGGCGCGTGCAGCGAGAGCGCGAAGGTGACGGGAATATCTTCGTCGGCAAGCTTGCGGATCGCCGGGGCGAGGCCCACGGTCGACACCGTGATGCCGCGTGCGCTCATGCCGAGCCCCTCGGGCGACTGTGCCACCATGCGGCGCACGGCGTTCATGACGCGCTTGTAGTTTGCGAGCGGCTCACCCATGCCCATGAACACGATGTTGTTCACTCGCTCGGGCTCGGCACCGTTGCCGGCGCGGCGCTTGTGGCCGAGGCCACCCTCGGCGATGAAGCGGTTCGCCTGGACGATCTGGTCGAGGATCTCGGCGGTCGACATGTTGCGGGTCAACCCCGCCTGGCCGGTCGCGCAGAACGGGCAGTTCATGCCGCAGCCGCACTGGCTGGAGACGCAGAGGGTAATGCGGCCCGGATAGCGCATGAGCACGGACTCGACGAGCGCGCCGTCGAACAAGCGCCACAGGAACTTCACGGTGTTGCCGTCGTCGGTGACGAGCTTCTTCACCTCGCTCAGGAGCGGCGGGAAGAACGCCTCCGCGAGCTCCTCGCGGCGATCCTTGGGGAGATCCGTCATCTCTTCGGGCGAGGTGGTGCGGTGCTCGAAGTAGTGCACCGAGAGCTGCTTCGCACGGAACTTCGGGAGCCCCATCTCGGCGACCTTGGCCTCGCGCTCGGCGAGGGTGAGGTCTGCGAGGTGGGTCGCTGGCTGCTTCACGCGCGGTGAGGCGAACTGTAGCGTCGGCCGACCGTCGGGGTTGGTGATCTGCTGCCACCCCTCAGCCTTCGGGCGCACCTGCGGGCGCGCCGCAAGACCGCCCTTGTTCGGGCGGGTCTTGATGAACTTTGGTTCATCGGTGGCTGGGGTGTAGTTGAGCTTGTTCGGATCCATCGTGCCCCTATTGTCTCACCCTCTGAGCCCGGCCGCTCTCAGGTGGCAATTCCGTCAAGAGTGCAAGAAGCCAAATGGCGCTTTCTCACCCCTAGCGACTTTCTGCTCACCTCGACAGAACCTGCCCGCGGGACTCCCGCATGCTACTCCTTGTCAGCAACCACCCGCAAAGTAGCGTTCAACCCCCGACATGCGTTCTCCGCTTCCAACAACAGCATATTCAGCTGGTTAAGCCTTTTGAACTCCTCAGAGTGAGGGTTCTGCTCGGCGGATTGCTTCGCACTCTTCAGAATGTGTGGCTGAACAATTACCACTTCGAGTTCTCCATTCGATTTCAGTTTCTGGACCAGCGGCATCGCTGCCGCCCTACCTCCCTTATAGCGAGTGTTCGCGGCTCTCTTCTTCCGCCCACCCAAAGGCCAGACGAGATGCCCTATCCGCCCGTCTTGGTTGTGCGCAAGCCGTTGTGCAAGGAGATCGCGATCGAGATGCCGGAGATTCTTTACCGCTTGACTAACAACGACTTCAAACGCGTCCAGAGAGATCCCACGCCTTTTACTGCAGCTAAGGGCTCCCTTCACATGGATCAACGTGAGCTTGGGGTTGTCGCCAGCACCAACATGCACGAAGTCGGCAATCTCACCACTCCCGTCATCGCAGATGAGTAGCCCTTTCTCCCAATTCCTTTGCACCCAGGTAAACAACGAGTCGTTTTTACCATGACCAGTTAAATTCAGGTCAAATTCTTTCGGACCTTTCCCGCAGGGAGAGGTCGAACAAGTGCTCGGGGCCGTACACTTCAAAAGTTGAGTGCAAGGTCTCCTCCGGTAAGGTTTCTCGTCTTCCACCGCAAAGCCGCTGAAGTCACCCCAATCCCACCCTGTGAAGGGGATGTCACGGAAGCCGGTCTGAAACAGCTGAGACCCTATGAGAGTGTGCCCGTCTGAGAAGCGGACCTTGACGTTTGCAGTCATTACTGCCGCCGCGAGTTGCGTAATCGGGCTGATCTCTGGGGTGGAACCATCATCGGCAGGCTGTTGCGTGTCCGACCCAGTCCCGATCTCCTCGGCTTTCACAACGATCGGTTTCCCGCTAGTACCTCCGGCAATGGTGATGCGGAGCTTACCCACTTCCTCATCATGAGTGGAGGCTTTCACATCAAAGACGTGGTCCGCCCCACCGTCCAATATGGTGAAGCTGCCAGATTCATTCCACTCGCGCAAGAACGATTCGTCGCCGCTTTCCGAGTTCGTGTGATGATCATAGTGCTCGACTTCTAATGAGAATTCATAGGGGTCGCGTGCCTTCCCGAGGTCAAACACGCGTCTAGAGAGAATCGGAAACTGTGGCACAGTCGACGCGGCGCTTGCGGTCTTCTTCATTGCTTCCTCAACCTCCGCGAGCGTGGCACTCACGGTGACCTCGAAGTCT
>NZ_JBLUNZ020000009.1:0-25241 GCF_048061935.2 Leucobacter sp. BZR 635
TCAGATGCTTCGAAGAACCCACCCATACCCGGCTGCGCTCCGGAGAAACCCCAACAATCCTCTTCCGACCGTTGAATGTAGTTTCGCCGCGGGCTGCGGTGTATGCGTAGCTTTGATCTCCTACCGGGTCCAACGCGTCACGCACGTCAATGCCAGTGAGGAGCTTACTGTCGGCCTTGATCGATGTGCGTTTGTGCCCTCCAGAAAGCCATATCGATTTGGCCGCTCCGGCGAGGAACGCCTTTTCCAAGGCCTCGCTCTCGACGGGTTCCAACTTCAGAGATTTTGCGAGGTTGCCTTCTTCTAAAAGCCGGTCAGCGACTGCAGCTATCTCTCGTGATGAGGAATAGAGCGCGTAGGTTTTTGGATTGCTGTCGGTCATGCACAACGCAAGTAGGTGGTGCTCAATGTTCCTTACGTTACCGTTGCCTCTACCGAGCCAACCAGGAGGAGTCTGAATTTTGAATCGGCGAAGCGCGAGGTCATTCCCGCTGCTGTGACCTTTGCTCGAAACGGTGATTTTGCTGTCGCTCTGTCGCGCAGCGAACCGCACCCTAAGCTGCTTGATGATCGCCTTCAAAACGTCATCGGCGCTAGCAGCTCTCTGCTTCGCGCTCCTTTGGACGCTCTTCTCTTTAAACAGCAGCAGCGACACAAAGGGTTTGACCTTACTAGGGTCTTTGACGCTGTCCACACCTTTGTTGCTCACTCGGGTACCACCTTCCCAATGGAATCCCCTACGCGACCGTGTTTCGGAGGATCCCGATCCCCTCAACCTCGACCTCGACGACGTCGCCCGCAACGAGCGGGCCAACGCCGGCGGGCGTGCCGGTGAGGATCACGTCGCCGGGCAGCAGCGTGAACGCCTGCGAGGCGTGCGCGACGATGCGTGCGAGCGAGAAGATGAGCTGAGCGGTGCTGCCATCCTGGCGGGTCTCGCCGTTCACGCGCGTGGTGACGCGCGCGTCTGCGAGATCAGGATCGGTCTCGATGACCGGACCCAGCGGGCAGAAGGTGTCGAAGCCCTTGCCGCGCGTCCACTGCCCGTCCTTGATCTGAATGTCGCGGGCTGAGACGTCATTCGCGCAGGTGAAGCCGAAGACGTACTCGAGCGCGCGATCCTCTGGGACGTTCTTCGCGATCGCCCCGATCACCATGGCGAGTTCGCCCTCGTGCTCGACGCGATCGGAGATCTCGGGCCGCACGATCGTGCCGCCCGGCCCAATCACCGAGGTGTTGGGCTTCAAGAACAGCAGCGGCTCGGTGGGCGCGTCTCCGCCGGTGACGTCTTTCATCTCTTCGATGTGGTCGGCGTAGTTCTTGCCGACGCAGACAATCTTTGAGCGCGGGATCACGGGTGCGAGCAGCCGCACATCTTCAAAGCGGAAGCGCTTGCCTGTGGTGTCGAAGCCCGCGACGATCGGGTCGCCCATGAGCTCGACGATCTCGACGCCCTTGCCATCTTCCGCCTGGTCGAGAATGCCGAACGAGATCTCGCCCTCGGTTTCAAAGCGTGCAATCTTCATAGCGTGCCTCCTAGGCTGCCGCGCCGGCCGCGGGAATCTCGGTGAGCCAGCCGTGGCGGTCTTCGCGGGTGCCGTACTGAATTCCGGTGAGCTCCTCGCGCAGCGACAGCGTGAACTCGCCGGGCGAGCGGTCGCCGAAGTCAATCGTAAAGTCGGGCGACTTCAGCTGGCCGATCGGCGTAATGACGGCTGCGGTGCCGCAGGCGAAGGCCTCGGTGATGGTGCCGTCCGCAACGCCCTCGCGCCACTCGGTGACGGTCACGGCGCGCTCCTCGACGGCGTAGCCGCGATCCTGCGCGAGCTGGATCAGGCTCTTGCGCGTGATGCCCGGCAGAATGTTGCCGTTGAGCGCCGGCGTGAGCAGTGTCTTGTCGTCGCGAACGAGGAACAGGTTCATGCCGCCGAGCTCGTCGATCACGTCGGGCTCGTTCGCGTCGGTGAAGAGCACCTGCTGGCAGCCGTTCTCGGCCGCGACATTCTGCGGCAGCAGCGACGCGGCGTAGTTGCCGCCACACTTTGCTGCTCCGGTGCCACCGTTGCCCGCGCGGGCGAAGTCCTGCGACAGCCAGATGGAAACGGGCTTCACGCCGCCTGTGAAGTACGGGCCCGCGGGGCTCGCGATCACCATGAAGCGGGCACGCTGGGCGGCGCGCACGCCGAGGAAGCTCTCGTCGGCGATCATGAACGGCCGCAGGTACAGCGACTGGTCGGTGCCGCCAGGCACCCAGTCAGCGTCGATCGCGACGAGTCGTTTCACGGCTTCGACGAACAGCTCGACGGGGATCTCGGGGAGCGCGAGGCGCACGGCCGACTCGTTCAGGCGGCGTGCGTTCTCCTCCGGGCGGAAGGTCACGATCGAGCCGTCTGCGCGGCGGTAGGCCTTCAGCCCCTCGAAGATCTCCTGGCCGTAGTGCAGCACGGAGGAAGCGGGATCCATCTGGATCGGTCCGTACGGAAGCACCTGGGCGTCATGCCAGCCTGCCTCGCGGGTCCAGATGATGGAGACCATGTGGTCGGTGAAGTGGTCGCCAAATCCGGGGTTTTCGAGCAGCGCCTGGCGCTCGGCGACGGGGAGGCGATCCGCCTCGGTGAGAACAAAGGTGTGGTCAGTCATGACGCGCCTTTCAAAGGAAACGAAGAAGCTCAGAACGCGGCGCGAGGCCGCAGAGTTGGTTAGGCGCGGGCGGGGATCTGCGAGATGATCGCGTCTCCCACGGCACCCGTGCTGCGCGGGGTGGATCCGTTCGCTGCGCGGTCGGCGCGAACTGCGGCGCGAAGGCGGTCTGCCTCAGCGTCAAGCCCCAGGTGGTCGAGCATGAGACCTGCGGAGAGGATCGCCGCGGTTGGGTCGGCCTTCTGCTGCCCTGCGATGTCGGGCGCAGAACCGTGGACCGGCTCGAACATGCTCGGGAATGCGTCGTCCGGGTTGATGTTGCCGGATGCCGCGAGGCCGATGCCGCCGCCGATGGCACCGGCGAGGTCGGTGAGAATATCGCCGAAGAGATTATCCGTGACGATCACGTCGAACTGTGCTGGGTTCTGCACCATGTGGATCGTTGCCGCATCGACGTGCATATAGTCTACGGCGATCTCGGGGTACTCCGCCTGCACTGCCTCGACGACGCCCTGCCAG
The DNA here is from genome assembly GCF_048061935.2 of Leucobacter sp. BZR 635. NCBI lineage: Bacteria > Bacillati > Actinomycetota > Actinomycetes > Micrococcales > Microbacteriaceae > Leucobacter > Leucobacter sp. BZR 635. The sequence goes on from NZ_JBLUNZ020000009.1 coordinate 3,160, forward strand.
GTTGCGCCTGCGTGCACGAGCACGTTCGTCTTGTGCACCCAGGTGAGCTTCTTCCGGGGGCGCGCCATCGCGGTCTCGAAGGCGTAGCGCACGACGCGCTCGGCGCCGAACGCGGTGTTCACCGATACCTCGGTTGCGACCTCTGCGGGCGTGCCCGGGCGGAGCCTGCCGCCGTTGCCGACGTAGGGGCCCTCGGTGCCCTCACGGACGACGACGAAGTCAACGGTGCCGGGGTTCGCGAGCGTCGAGTCGACGCCCTCGAACAGCACGCAGGGGCGCACGTTTGCGTAGTGCTCGAAGTCGAAGCGGAGCTTCAGGAGCAGTCCGCGCTCGATGTTTGCGGAGCGAAGTCGCTCGTCACCCGGCACTCCCCCGACCGCGCCGAAGAGGATCGCATCATGGCTTGCGATCGCGGCCTGTTCGATCTCGGGCAGCGTGTCACCGGTCGCAAGGAAGCGCTCGGCACCGAGCTTGAACTCGGTGCGCTCGACGACAACGTCTCCCCCAGCCACGACCGCGTCGATGACGCGATTCGCCTGCTCGATCACCTCCGGGCCGATACCGTCGCCGGGAATCACTGCAAGCTTGATCGTGCGGGTCACTACGTGCTCCTCATTGTGCGTGGAAATGGTAGCTCCAGCATACTCCCGCCGCACCGCACTCCGAGGGCACTGCTGCGCACGCACCGGCCGCAGCCCGCCGAGGGTCCGGCTGCGCGCAGAAGCGCAAAGCCGGGCAACCGAAATACTTGCCCCACCCGAACACTTTTGGGATACACTTTATTGACTGGTCAATCAGTTAATTAACTGAAGTGCGCAGCGTCCCTGAGATCGAGGAGGATCCATGACTTTCCGTACCCGCTTCACCGAAACGTTCGGAATCGAACATCCAATCGTTTGCGGTGGCATGACGGCCGTGGGGCGCGCTCCCCTCATCGCCGCAGTAGCAAACGCCGGGGCACTCGGCTTTCTCTCGGCGCTCACGCAGCCCACCCCCGAAGAACTCGTGCGGGAGATCGAGCGCACGCGCGAGCTCACTGACAAGCCGTTCGGCGTGAACCTCACGATGCTGCCAACGATCAATCCGGTCCCGTACGACGAATACGCCGACGCCATCGTGCAGACGGGTGTGGCCTTTGTTGAGACAGCTGGCAACAACCCGGAGCCGTTCCTCCCCGCGTTTCGAGCAGGCGGCGTAAAGGTCATCCACAAGGCGGTAACGGTTCGTCACGCGCTGAAGGCGCAGTCGCTCGGAGTCGACGCGGTCTCCATCGATGGGTTCGAGTGCGCGGGCCACCCGGGCGAGGACGACATCGGTGGCCTCGTGCTCATTCCCGCCGCGGCCGACCAACTGCACATCCCGATCATCGCGTCGGGTGGAATCGCGGATGCCCGCGGCCTCGTCGCGGCCCTCGCGCTCGGCGCGGACGCCATCAACATGGGCACTCGCTTTGTCGCCACAGTTGAGTCTCCCGTCCACGAAAACATCAAGCAGCAGATCGTAGAGAACACCGAGCGTTCGACAAACGTCATCTTCCGCAAGTTCCGCAACTCGGCACGCGTCGCCAAGAACGCCGTCTCAGACGAGATCATCGAGGTGCAGAACCAAGACGGCTCGACCTTCGCAGACATCGCCCACCTCGCCTCAGGTGCCCGCGGCCGCGAACGCGCGCTGGCAAACGGCGAGGTCGACGGCGGCGTCTGGTGGGCAGGGCAGACCCAGGGCCTCATCGGAGACATCCCGACAACCGCTGCCCTCGTCGAGCGCATCGTGTCCGAGGGCCGGTCGATCATCGACGGGCGACTCGCGAGCATGCTCGGCTAGCGCCGCGCCACCCCCGTTCGAACGATCTGGGCCCCGCCCGACTGTGTGGTCGCGCGGGGCTCAGATCTTCGCTGCCACAGCTAGGAGGGCCAATGGCCGGATCGCAGCACATTTCGCGCGGCAACGCGGTGCGAGCCACGATCCTCGTCGCAGCGGGCTCGATCGCCGTGCAGTTCTCGGCCGTGCTCGCCTACGGGCTGTTTGACACCGTCGGCCCAGCCGCGACCGGGACCCTTCGGCTGCTCGTGGCGGCCGTCGTTCTCCTCGCAGTGGTGCGACCGGGCCTACGCGGGCGCACGCGTCAAGAATGGACGGCGATCCTCAGCTACGGCTTCTCGATGGCGGCGATCATCATCTGCCTCTACCTTGCGATCGCGCGCATCCCGCTCGGCATCGCGATGACCATCAATTTTCTCGGCGCGTGCGCCGTCGCCCTTATCGGCGCTCGCCGCGTCCGAGACGCGCTGCTCGCCGTCGTTGCGCTCCTCGGCGTTGCACTCATCGCCGGCCTTGGCGGGCCCCTCGACCCCATCGGCATGCTGTTCGCGGCGTGCTCAGCGGCGGGTGTTGCGGCGTACACCCTGTTTGCTGCCCGGGTCGGTCAAGCCGGCGGCGGGCTCTCCGGGGTGACGATCGCGATCACCGTGGCCGCGATCCTCACCCTGCCAATCTCGCTCCCAGGCATCCCCCTGATTCAACCGCACCAGTGGCTGCCGCTCGTGCTCTCTGGCCTGTGCACCCCGGCGCTGTCGTTCATCGCAGACACCATCGCCGGGAGGCTCACCTCTGCGCGAGTGATCGGGGTGCTCTTCGCGTTCGACCCCGTGATGGGTGCCATCTTCGGGGCACTCTTCCTCGGGCAGACCCTCGCCGCACCGAGCATCGTGGGCATCACGTTGATCGTTGCCGCCGGCACCTGCATCATCTGGTTCGCGGGAAAGCCACAGGGCTTCGAGATACCGCCGCTGCCCGAGGGTTAGCTCGCGGCAACCGGAGACAGCGGGCGCCCTGAGTGCCCCATCGCGATGACGTTCTCCGCCTGATGCAGCACGTAGTCGATTTCACTCTCGGGCGAGAGGAACGCGACATGCGGGCTCGCGAGTACGCGCGGATGGAGGAGCAGTGGGTCGTCGGAGGCTGGCGGCTCCGATTCGAAGACGTCGAGGGCAGCACCCGCGAGTCGCCCGCTGTCGAGCTCGGCGAGCAGCGCGCCCGGGGCGAGCAGGGCTCCGCGGGCGACGTTCACCAGCCGCGCGCCGTCAGGCAGCAGCGCCAGCCGCCTGGCGTCGAGCAGCTGCGTCGTCTCGGGCAGTAGCGGCAGATGCAGGCTCAGCACATCGGCGCGTCGCAGCACCTCCTCCAGCTCGCAGCGGTGGATCCCGGGGGTGGCAAAGTCAGCGGGGTCGTAGCCGACGACGTCACCGAATATCGGGGCGGCAAGCTCTGCAAATCGGCGTCCGATACGGCCGAGTCCGAGCACACCCACGGTGAGCGCGGACGGGCGGGAGAGCGAGACCGCGGGGTTGACGCTCCAGTCGCCACGCTTCGTTGACCGATCGAAGTGTGGCAGCCCGCGCACGAGCGAGAGCGCCATCGCCAACGCATGCGTCGCGACCTCCTCCGTTGCCGAAGCGGGCACGTTTGACACGGCAATGCCCCGTGCGGAACAGGCCGCCACGTCAACCATGTCGGTTCCGACGGACTGCGTCGCCACGATCCTCAGCTCAGGCAGGGCCTCGAGCATCTCAACGCCGACAGGCGAATAGCCGATCAACAGGGCCTGCGCTGCGGCCCCGACCGCTGCAACTGCCGCAGGATCCTCGGACCCCGCGACCCGCACCTCCCACCCTGCCGACTGCAGGGCCGAGATGCCTGGCGCGGGGTCAGTCCCGACGATGTCTGAGTAGACCGCGATTGGACGCGTCATGCGCGCGGCGGCTCGACCTGGTCGGACACGAGACGGCTGTCCTCGGTAGCCCAGGTCATGATCGCGCGGTCGCCCTCGACGGGCGGCGTCATGCCGTGGGAGATCGGGGCACGGGCCACGACAACCTGCCCGGACGCCGCACGGCCGTAGACGACCATGTCGCTGCCGAGATACACGCAGTTGAAGACCCGCACCGGAAGCGCGTTGGTCAGCCCAGCTGCGTCCGAGACGACACGCACGTGCTCCGGGCGCACCATCAGCAGGCCTCCCGTGCCACTCGGGCAGCCAAAGCGATCGCCGCCATCGCTGACGAAGTCGTCGCCGTCAACTCTCCCCTCGAAGAGATTCGACTCACCGATGAACTCAGCGACGTAGCGCGAGTTCGGCGAGTCATAAAGCTCCCGCGGGGTTCCGAGCTGCTCGATCTTGCCGTTCCGGAGCAGCGCAATGCGGTCAGACATCGTGAGCGCCTCGTGCTGGTCGTGCGTCACGAAGATAAAGGTGATGCCGAGTTCTTGGTGAATCCGCCGGATCTCGAGCTGCATCTCCTCACGCAGCAATTTGTCGAGCGCTCCGAGCGGCTCGTCCATGAGCAGCACGCGCGGCTCGAAGACGATGCCGCGCGCGAGCGCTACACGCTGCTGCTGTCCGCCGGAGAGCTGATCTGGCTTGCGGTCGGCAAGATGATCCATCTGGATCATGCGCAGCACGTCTCCCACACGCTGCTGGATCTCCTGCTTCGGCCGCCGCTGACGGCGAAGGCCGAAGGCCACGTTGTCCCACACGCTCATGTGCGGGAACAGAGCATAGTGCTGGAACACCATGCCGAGCCCGCGCTTGTGCGGCGGCTTACGCGTGAAATCCTCGCCATCAATCTCAAGCGAGCCCGCGTCTGCTTTGTTGAAGCCCGAGATGATGTTCAGCAGCGTCGATTTCCCTGAGCCGCTTGCCCCGAGCAGGGTGATGAACTCCCCCGCGTTGATATCGAGGTTGACGTGGTCGAGCACGGTGAGATCTCCGTACCGCTTGACCGTGTCTGAGACGCGGATCGCGGCACCGGCTTGCTGCTCGATCTGCGAAATCTGCTGGGTGTATGTGAGTTGGCTCGTCATGCGAGTTCCTCCTGCATTTTGACGATGCGCTTCCGGCGGCGACGCTCAGAAGCAGATGCGAACAGTTTGATGACGCCCTGCCCGGCAAAGGCGGCGAGAATTACGATGAGTGAGATTGTCGAGATCGCCGCGATAGTGGGATCGATCTGCACGCGAATGCCCGACCACATCTTGACAGGCATCGTGGTGATATCAGGGCCCGACAGGAAGATGGCCACTACGACCTCGTCCCAACTGGTGATGAACGCGAAGAGCGCGCCCGCGAGCATCCCGGGGAGGATCAACGGCAGCGTGATCCTAAAGAATGTTTCGATCGGGCTCGCCCCAAGGTTCATCGCCGCCATTTCTAGCCGGCGATCAACCGAACTCAGCGACGCAACGACGTTGATGAGCACGTAGGGCACGCCGAGGGCCGTGTGCACCAGTACGAATCCGAGGGTCGTCTGCGCGAGCCCCAGCCCCAGGAACGTGATGTACACCGCGAGCCCGACGATCACAAAGGGCACAATCATCGGAGCGAGCAGCACGCCCATCACGGCTCCTCGGAACGGGAACTTTCCGCGCACCAGCGCGAGCGCCCCCATCGTGCCAAGCACGACGGACAGCAGTGCGGAGAGCAGACCGATGCTGATGCTGTGCCCCAACGAACTCATCCACGCTGCGTCGTTGAAGAACTTCTCGTACCACTGCATCGTGAAGCCCTCAGGCGGGAAGGAGAGATAGGGGCTCTCCGACCACGACATCGGGACAATCACGAGCACCGGCATCAGCAGGTACACCCCGATGAGTACCGCGAGGATACCCAGGAACGTGCGTGTGAGGATCTTTGCCATCAGCTTCTCCTCATGAGTGCTTTTTCAAGGTTCAAGAACTTCCCCGCGACACCGAGCAACACCAGCGTCAAGACAAGCAGCATCGTCGCGAGCGCGGCCGCAAACCCGTACCGCAGCACAGCCGATACCTGCTGCACGATGAGCTCACCGATCATGGTGTTCTGCGGGCCGCCCAGCAGCGCCGGCGTGATGTAGTAGCCCAGCGCCTGGATGAAGGTGAGCAGGAGACCAGCCGCCACGCCGGGCAAGCTGAGCGGCACGAAGACTCGCCAGAAAGCACCGGACGGCCGCGCACCGAGATTCTGAGCTGCGAGGCCGAGGCGCTTATCGATGCCGCTCATCGTCGCGTACATCGGCAGCACCGCAAATGGCAGCGAGACCTGCACCATTCCGAAGACCACGCCGCCGAAGGTTCGCAACATCGTCACCGGCTCATCGATCGCGCCGATGTCCGTGAGCACCGTATTGATTACCCCGGTGTCGCGCAGCAGCACGATGAGCGCGAAGCTCCTCACGAGCACGCTCGTCCAGAAGGGGATGAGCATGATCACCATCATGATGTTTCGCCAGAGCGGCGGCACGAGCGTCATCAAGTAGGCGTACGGGTAGGCCAGCAGCAGTGTGACCAGGGTGACCAGGACCGCAACGTAGAAGGTGTTAAAGATGACCTTCATGTACAGCGGCTCAGCGAAGACCGCAACATAGTTGCCGAAGCCGGGCTCCGGGTCGGTGAAGCTCTTCACGAGCATCGCGACAAGCGGCACCAGGAAGACGACAATCAGGAAGATCAACAGCGGGAGCACGAGGGCACCCCAGCCGTCAATGGCGAAGTATTTTCGGGCTGACTTGCCCCGCGTTCCTGCCGGGGCGTCCCCAGGCTGCGCAGCTGGCGCATCCTGAGTGGACGGCGAAGCGCCGGTATCAGTAGTAACCATTGGGCTCAGCCTGCCATCCAGACGTTCATCTGCTCGGTGACTTCGGAGTAGTGCTCAGCCCAGTAGCTGTAGTCGATCATGGCCGCCATTTTTGCCTGGTTCTCCTTGCTGTTCGGAAGCTCCTTCTGCTCTTCCTGCGAGAGCAGATCAAGTGCTGCGGGAGTGACAGGCCCGTAGCCGGTCTGCTTTGAGTACTCTGCCTGAGCCGCCGGCGTCGCCAGGACCCACTGCATCCACTCCTGCGCGAGTTCTACGTTCGGGTACCCCTGCGGAATCACGATCTGCTCGTAGGTGCCGAGCGCCTCCCCGTACTCGTTTGCGACGGGTTCGCCATTCGCCTGAGCCTTGAAGATGCGACCGTTCCACGCCTGCACGAGCGGCGCCTCACCGCTTGCGACGAGCTGGGTCTGCTGGTCTCCGGTGTCGTACCAGACGATGGAGTCCTTGATCGTGTCGAGCTTGGCAAACGCGCGGTCGAGATCGAGCGGGTAGAGCGCTGCCGGCGCGACGCCGTCGGCGAGCAACGCAGCCTCGAAGATGCCGCCGGTCGCGTACTTCCAGAAGCCGCGCTTGCCTGGGAACTTCTCGGTGTCGAAGAACTCGGCCCACGTCGTCGGGTGGCCTGACGCGAACTTTTCGGTGTTGTAGCCGATGGTGAACGAGTACTGCAGGATCGGGATCCCGCACTCGCCCATCATGACGGGGTCGACGCCGTTCTTCTCGGCGGCTTGAGTGACCGCGCTGTCGAGCTTCGTGAGCATACCGTCTGCGCAGGCCGTCTCCGAGAAGTTCGGTTCGACTTCGACGGTACCCCAGGTGACTTTGCCAGCCTGCACCATCGCGTCAAGCTTTGCGTAGTCGGTCGGCGAGTCCTCTTTCATGGTGACGCCGTGCTCCTCCGCCCAGGGCTGGTAGAGCTGTTCCATGGCGACGCGCTGGGTTTCCCCGCCCCAATCCACCATCGTGAGCGTGGTGTCAGGTGCCCCGTCCGAGGCACCTCCGGCGCACCCGGTCAGGGCTAAAGAAGCAGTAGCGATACCCGCAACGGTGATGACAAGTTTCCTGTTCATCTGCAACGTCCTCCTTGACGTTTTTTATTAACTGAGTAGCCAGTCAATAATGACAACTATGGCACCCAATCGCTACGATGGCAACACCGCGAACGAAAACCGCGGCCCGCTGATCCCTTTTCAGGCGCCTCTCGAACAATGACCGCGAAGGAGCGACATTGACTCAGACACCACTCACTCAGACCGCTGGAATTACTGCACCAGCGCTGAATCCATACGACCAGCTGAGCCGAATCCTGCCCGAGGAAAGCGGCATCGATGAGCTCGGCGAGCTCACCATCGGCGAAGTCTCAGTCACCGAGCTCGCTGCGAAATACGGCACCCCGCTCCACATATTCGACGAGCGTGGTCTGCGCAGGCAAATGCGACGCCTCACCGATGGCCTGAGGGAGCGTTGGCCAAACTCTGAAGTGCTGTTCGCATCGAAGTCGATGCCGATTGTCGCTGTCTACGCCATCGCCGCGGCAGAAGGGATGAGCATTGACGTCGCAGGCCTCGGCGAGCTACGACTCGCGATCGAGGCAGGAGTGCCCGGCGACCGCATCTACATGCACGGAAACGCGAAGTCCGACGAGGAGATCGCTCTCGCGGTGTCGCACGGCGTCGGCACGATCATCATCGACGGAACCGACGACATCGATCGCTTGGAGGCCGCGCTTCCAGCCGGCCAGACGCAGCGGATCCTGCTGCGCGTGATCCCGAACATCGACGCAGACACACACGCGACGCAGGCGACCGGCGGCGAGACTTCGAAGTTCGGCGTCACCTTCGAACAGATCGCCGAGATCGCCGAGCGGGTTCGCCGGACTCCCGGCGTCGAACTCGCGGGCCTGCACGTCCATATCGGCTCACAGATCCTCGACACCGACCCCTTCGCGGAGGCAGTGCGTCGGGTCTCCCGACTCGGCGAGTTTGCAGTGTACGACGTCGGGGGCGGCCTCGGCGTCAATTACACCCCCGATGACCAGGCACCGAGCGTCGAAGACTACCTCGATTCCGTCGTCGCCGCGGCGCGAGAGCTCCTCCCCCCGCAGAGCAAGCTCATCATCGAGCCCGGCCGTTCAACCGTCGCGCGTGCCGGAGTCACCGCGTACTCCGTCGTCACCACGAAGCAGACCGGCCGGCACTTCGTAGCGATCAATGGCGGCATGGCCGATCACCTCGACACTGCGCTCACTGGGCAGCAATACAGCCCCATCATCGCGAATCGCCCAACGGCCACGCCAGACGCCACGGTGCAACTCGTCGGCCGACAGTGCGAGTCAGGCGACCTCTTCGTCGATAACGCCGCCCTGCCGAGCCCAAAGATCGGCGACATCGTGGTGCTCGCCGCGACGGGGGCGTACGCCTACACGCTCAGCAACAACTACAACGGAGCCCTACGGCCAGCCGTGGTGTTTGTCGGCGACGGCAAGGAACGCCTCGCGGTCGAGCGCGAAACGCTCGACGACCTGCTGCGGCTCCACCGGGTTGCAGGCGAGCATGACTGGGGCACCCCACTCTAAACCGCGAAGCGCGCCAGGAAGGGCTTGGCCTCGGAGCAGCTGCTCCGAGGCCAAGCCGCCGCCTATTCAAACAGGTGCATGGGCACGTGCACGAGCGAGACGCCGGGAGTCGCGATTGCGCCCGCCACCACAGACTCCAGTGCTGACGCCTCCCCGACGGCGAAGCCGGTGCCTCCGAGTGACTGAGCAAGAGCAGGCCAGTCAGGCTGGGTGAGCTGCACGGCGATCGGCGCGATACCGCGATCCTCCTCGTTTTGCTGGATCTCACCGTAGCCACCGTTATCGACGCAGACCACGGTGATATCCAAGCCCTGCTCGGCCGCAGTGAGCAACTCCACCACCGAAAACATGAGCGCGCCATCTCCCGTGACGCACACCACCGGGCGGTCGGGGGAGGCAAGTTTCGCGCCGATCGCTGCGGGAACGCCGTAGCCCAGCGTCGCGTACGTGATCATGTTGATGCACTCCGCGGGCGCCTCTGCCCTGAAGGCCTCGGCGATACCGTTGTAGCTAATCTGCGAGGAGTCACCCGTGACGATCACCCCCGGCGGGAACGCGGACACCATACGGGCAGCGACCGCCACTGAGGCACCGCTCGTCTCCATGGCCTCTCGGGCGCAGGCGTCCCGCACTGCGGCAACATCGCACCACGGCTCCGGCGCGGGGCGACCAGCAGACACCCCCAGCACCGCTTCCAACAGTCTCGGCACTTCAAGCTCACTGCGCCCAACGATGCCGTTGGTGACGGGAAGACCCACCTCGATCTGTTGTGCGTCCGCATCGATGCGGATCACACTCCCGCGTGGCGCAAGCGGCCCGGCGGAGAACTCGCCGAGCGCCACCTTTGACCCCACGACGAGGAGCACGTCAGCATCGTCGAGCACGCCAACTGCGGGCGAGAGCCGCAGCTGAGCCCCCACAGCCAGTGGGTGGGACTCTCGGACCACACCCTTGCCGTTCGAACTCGTCACCACGGGGGCACCGAGGTGCTCGGCCAGTGCGAGGAGCTCCTCGCGGGCCTTTCGGGATCCGCGGCCAGCAAGGATCGCCGGCCGCTGCGCCGACACCAGCAGTTCGGCCGCCGCCCGGATCTCTTCCGCCTGAGCGAGACCCGGAGCAGCTGGCGCGCGTACCGCGAGCTGCTCGTCGGCAAAGCTCGCTGCCTCCTCGAGCAGGTCCAGTGGCACCTCGATGTACACCGGTCGCGGGCGCGGGCCACGGAAGACCTCGAACGCCGCATGCGCGGCCTCGACCGCCTCCTCAGCGCTCGTCACCCGCACCGCCATGTCGACCACTGCGGAGGCGGCACCCAGCTGGTTCTTCGTCTCGTGCAGCGTACCGATCGTGCTGCCCTCACGGCCGCGGGCAGGGCCTGGCGCGAGGATCAGCATCGGGCGCGATTCACAGTACGCCGTTCCGGCCGACGACAGGGCGTTGAGGAGCCCCGGGCCCGAGGTCGCGATCACCACCCCGGGTAGGTCGGTGCGCTGCGCCCACGCGTCTGCGGCGTACCCGGCGCCCTGCTCGTGCCGTGTCGTGACGGCGCGCATGCCGAGCCTCGGCAGGTGGCGATAGAACTCGAGGTTGTGCGTGCCGGGGATACCGAAGATCGTGTCTACCCCGTGGGCTCGCACCACCCGCAGGATCGCCAGGCCGGTGTTCTCCGGGGCAACGCCCGCAGCTTCCGCTGCCCGACGCTCAGCAATCGGCACCTCATAAGGTTGCGGCGCGTGCTCTGTGATCATGCTGGGACTCCTTCAGCTGTGGCCTGCATGCGGTCGTGTTCCTCAATAGCGGCGAGCCCCTCTGCGGCGAGCGCCAGCGCGGCCTCGCGGGGTGTGACCCCGTCTCGCTCCGCACCGCTGAGCGCGGCGTCGGTGAGCGCTTGGAGCCTGTCGTCAAGCATCGCTGAGGATTCCGCCCACGAGCCGTCAACGTCGCCGAAGAGTACCCACCACCACCAGGCATTGGTGCCTGAGTTGGCAACGAAATCTGGGATCACCGCGACACCGCGCTCGGCGAGTGCGCGCTCCGCCTGCGCGGAGACAGGCAGATTCGCGGCTTCGACGATGAGACTCGCGGTGATCTGCTCAGCGTTCTCGACGCCGATGCAGTTCGACACGGCCGCGGGCACGAGCAGGTCGCAGTCGATCGAAAGCCAGTCGTCCCCTGGGAGCACCCGGGCGCCGGCCGGAAGCCGTGTCCGGTCGACCGTGCCGAACGCGTCGCGTGCGGCGAGCAGTTGCTCGACGTCGAGGCCGGCGGCGTCTGCCACGACGCCAGCCGCATCGACCATCGCAACGATCTTGACTCCCGCTTGCGAGAGGAACCGTGCGGTCGCTCCCCCCATTGATCCGAGCCCCTGCACGACCGCGCGCGCCCCCACTGGGTCGATACCACGGGCGCGCATCGCGGTGAGGGCTGCGACGGTCACGCCATAGCCACCGACGAGTTCGTCCTGCGAGATCCCATCAATCCGTTGTGAGAAGGCGTGCGCCAGGCGAGCGTCGGCGGCCGCAACCGCTTCGTCATCCCCGAGCAGTCGGCGCACCGGGGCGATGGCGCTCCCCCAGCCGCGCCGTTCGAAGATCTCGTCGATGTCGTCCTGCCGGACGCCGAGGTCTTCTCCGACCGCCCAGTAGCTCTGCAGGATCGGGGCGAGGCTGTCGAGGAATCGTTCGAGCACTCCCTTCGCGAGCGGGCTGCGCGGGTCGAAGTCGATGCCTCCCTTCGCTCCCCCCACCGGGACATAGCGCGCTCCTTCGAGGAGGTGCACGGCCTCCTTTTTCGTCATCGCCTGGGCCAGCCCGCGCACTTCCTCGAGCGTGCAGCCAGCGCGCATGCGCAGGCCCCCGCTCGCGACGCCACGGAGCAGGCGATCAATCACCACGTAGCCAGTGGCGTCGCTGAGGTCGTCCCGCCAGGTGATTTCCATGAATGAGGGCCGTGGCCCCGGGAGGTACTCGTTCACGTCGTCTCCTCGATGAGCATGAGATGTTGGCAGCGGAGGGCGCGTAGCGGGCTACTGGGCCATCCAGACGTTCAGCCGCTCGGTCACGGGCCCGTAGTTCTCTGCCCAGTAACCGTAGTCGACCGTCGCGACCGACTGCGAATTCACGACCTCGCTCCCCGCGAGCTCCGCCTGAATCTCCTCAGGGATGAACTCCAGTGCCTTCGGCGAGGCGGTGCCGTAGCCAGTTTCCTCTGCCTGTTTGGCCTGTGCCTCGGGGTTCGACAGGAACCACACCATCCATTCCTGCGCGAGCGCTTCGTTCGGGTAGCCGCTCGGGATCGCGATGTGGTCGTAGGTGATCAGGTTCTCGCCGAACTCGTTCGCAACGGGCTGGCCGTCAGCGGCGGCCTGCGTGATACGGCCGTTCCACGCCTGCACGAGCGGCGCCTCACCGCTCGCGGCGAGCTGCACCATCTGGTCACCGGTGTCGTACCAGACGATGTCGTTCTTAATCGTGTCGAGCTTGGCAAACGCGCGGTCGAGATCGAGCGGGTAGAGCTCTGCCGGCGCGACGCCGTCGGCGAGCAGCGCAGCTTCAAAGATGCCGCCGGTCGCGTACTTCCAGAAGCCGCGCTTGCCTGGAAACTTCTCGGTGTCGAAGAACTCGGCCCACGTCGTCGGGTGACCTGACGCGAACTTATCGGTGTTGTAGGCGATCGTAAACGCGTACTGGAGGATCGGGATGGCGCAGTCGTTCACAAATTCCGGGTTGACCTCGGCGTCCTTGATCGCCTGCTTGACTGATTCGTCAAGCTTCGCAAGCGTGCCGGCAGCGCAGGCGGTCTCCGTGAAGTTCGGCTCGGCTTCGACCACGCCCCAGGTGACTTTGTCGGCCTGCACCATCGCGTCGAGCTTGGCGTAGTCAGTCGGCGAATCCTGCCGAATCTTCACGCCCCGCTCGTCGGCCCACGGCTGGAAGACCGTCGCGACGTGTCCCTCCTGTGCGGCACCGCCCCACATGGTGACGGTGAGGCTTTCGGCGTCGCCTGATCCTCCGTCGCCGCCAGCGCAACCGGTCAGCGTCAGGCTCGCAGCGGCAACTGCTGCGATGAGAGTGAGAGCTTTCTTTGGTCGATACATTCTGGCGTCCTCCTTGACGTCAAGTTAACTGATTAGTCAGTTAGTAATGTGTATTGTTGCAGTTCATCAGTCTTCTGGCAATACGCTCACGGCACCTCGATGACGAGGGCATCGCCCTGCCCGCCACCACCGCAAAGCGCCGCAGCCCCCACGCCACCGCCACGCCGACGCAGTTCGAAGGCCAGCGACAACACGATCCGGGCACCGCTCATGCCCAACGGGTGGCCGAGGGCGATAGCGCCGCCGTTCGGGTTCACGCGGGCGAGATCAACGCCAAGCTCCCGGGCAGACAGCAGTGACACTCCGGCGAAGGCTTCGTTCATCTCGAGCACGGTCAGGTCAGCCACTCCGATGCTCGCCGCAGCGCACGCCGCCTCGATGGCGCGAGCTGGCTGCAGCAGCAACGAGGTGTCCGGGCCCGCGACCGCAGCGCTTCCCCGCACCCGCGCGAGCCAGTCGAGCCCGCGACGCTCTGCCTCAGCGCGCGACATGAGCACGAGCGCGCAGCCGCCGTCCGAGAGCTGCGACGACGAGCCTGCCGTGATCACTCCCCCCTCGGCAAATGCCGGGCGCAGCCTGCCGAGTGCCTCCTGCGAGACATCATCGCGGATGCCCTCATCGTCCGATACGGTCACGGTGCCGCGGCGGCCCGCAATCTCGACAGGCGAGATCTCCTCTGCCAGACGGCCAGCGTCGCGCGCGGCCGCTGCCCGGCGGTGCGATTCGACGGCGAACGCGTCGAGTTCCTCGCGACTGAGGCCGTAGGGCTCCTGATGGGCCTCGGTCGCCGCCCCCATCGTGCAGTGATCGAGGGCGCAAAAAAGCGCATCCCGGTCAAGGGTGTCCTCGAGGCGTCCATCGCCGTACTTAAAACCGGCGCGCGCGCCGCGCAACACGTGGGGCGCATTCGTCATGGACTCGAAGCCGCCGGCGACCGCGACCCTCCGTTCGCCGAGTCTGATCGCCCGGTCGAGCACCGACACAGTCGCAAGGCCCGAGGGGCAGAGCCTATTCAGCGTGGTCGCGGACGCGCTGAGCCCGATCCCCGCGGCGACCGCGGCCTGCCGGGCCGGGTTCGGCCCGAGCCCGGCCTGAATGACGTTCCCCAGCAGCACCTCATCGACGTCAGCGGCAGGAACCTTCGCCCGCGCAAGCGCAGCGCGAATGGCATGCGCTCCCAGCTCTGGTGCCGCCAGGCTCGAGAGGCCGCCGAGCAGCCGGCCGATGGGCGTCCGTGCGCCAGCTACGATGACCGTTTCTTCCATGGCTGTCTCCTTATTCGTGGGCGAGGTGCCCGGCCGGGCCAGCCCCGACGGGCGCAGACTGTACGCTGCGCCCGCCTCGACAGGCCCGGCCCGTTGGGGTCGTGGTTACATGTTTCGCGAGATCACGAGCCGCATGATGTCAGACGTGCCCTCCTCGATCTCCTCCAGCTTCGCGTCGCGCATCCACTGCTCAACGGGGAACTCGCGCGAGTACCCCCAGCCACCGAGCGTCTGCACCGCGGCCCAGGTGCAGAACGCCGCGGTCTCGGAAGCCTGCAGCTTTGCCATCGCGGCCTCAGCGACAATGGGCTTGCCCTGGTCGAACATGGTTGCAGCCCGAAGAGTCTGCAGCCAGGCAGCGTCGATGCGCGTCGCCATATCTGCGAGGCGGAACGCAACAGCCTGGTGCTCGATGATCGGCTTGCCGAACTGCTCCCGCTCGCGTGCGTAATTGAGCGCGTACTCGTAGGCAGCGCGGGCCACGCCGGTTGCCGCTGCGGCGAGAACGATGCGAGATGCGTCGAACGTCTTCATCAGGCCAAAGAACCCCTGGCCCTCCTCGCCCAGTCGATCCGATTCCGGTACGAACACATCGTCGAAGAAGAGTTCGCGACAGACGATCGCGCGCTGGCCCATCTTCTTCATGGGCTCCCCCATGGTGAAGCCAGCCGCGTCCTTGCGAACCAGGAACGCGCTGATCCCCTTCGAGCGCTCGTTCGGGTCGGTCTTCGCAAAGACGACATACTGCTCGGCGTAGCCCGAGTTTGAAATCCACGCCTTCTGGCCTCGGAGCAGGTAGCCGCCCTCGGTCTTCACGGCCTGGGTCCTGATCGAGGCCGCGTCAGATCCCGCGCCGGGCTCGGTCGTGGCGAGGGCGGTGAGGACCGGCTTGTCACCGGTCAGTGGGCGCAGCCAGGTCTCCTTCTGCTCAGTGCTCCCGAGCACGAGCAGGGGGTCTGCGAAGAATCCGTTCGAGCAGAGGAAGTTTCCGATGCCGAGGTCGCCCCAGCAGAGCTGCTCCTGCACGAGGCACTGGGTGAAGAGGTCGGTGAACCCGCCGCCACCAAATTCCTCAGGAATCATGAAGTCGGTGATTCCGACCTTGGCAGCCTTCTCGAAGAGATCGAGTGGCGAACCCGCGTCCTCCTCGTCGACCTGCTTCGCGCGGGGGCGAATCTCATCTGCCGCAAACTCGCGGCAGAGCTCGACAATCGCCTCTTGCTCTTCAGTGAGCTGCCAGATGGAGCGGGTACTTTCCATGAGGTTCATGTTGGGGTTTCCTTCCTGGTGGGGTTCAGAACGGGTTTGCGCGGTCGCGCGCGCCCGGCTGCTTATGCAAACGAGTGATGGACTGTGGTTAAGGACGTAGTTGCGGCTGTGGTTGCGGCTGCGGTTCCGCCAGCACGGCGAGACAGTCGACAGCGAGCGCGCCGTCGATCCCGACGCGTACCGGGTTGAGCTCGATCTCGCTGACCCCGGGGCTCGCCGCGAGAGCGTTTCCCAGGCCTGCGACGATGCTTGCAAGCGAATCAGCGTCGAGGGCGGGGCGCCCGCGCCACGGACCCAGCAGGCGCGAACTGCGCAATCTCCCGATCATTTCGCTCGCGCCTTCGCGGGTCACCGGGGCGATATCCAGGGTGATATCGCCCCAAATCTCGGTTTCGGTGCCCCCAGCGCCAACGGACACAACAGTCCCGAATGAGGGATCCCGCCGGGCAGACACAATGAACTCGGCAACGTGCTCGCGAGTGTCCTGCGATTCGACCGTGTAGTCGCCGTCTCCGATCCTTGCGTGCATCGCTCGAAACGCGGATTCCGCCTCCGCCGGGCTGCGCAGCCCGAGCGCGACTCCCCCGGCCTCGGTCTTGTGGGCGAGCCAGGCCGCCTTCAGCACGACGGTGCCGCCGAGCTCGGCTGCCGCAGCCGCAGCTTGCCCGGCGTCGCGCACGATGCGGAGCTCAGGGAACGGGATCCCGGCCGCGGCAAGCGCGGCACGAATCTCGACCTGTGAGGCGGCAGGAAGCTCGTGGCCGTCCGGCCGCGCTGCAGTGTCAACTGAGCGCAGTCGCTGTGATGCGGAGAGCGCGAGCAGCGCGTCCTCAATGCGCCCGGTGACGGGCACTCCGGATTCACGGAGGCGCTGCGAGACCGCAGATCCAGGGGCCATGGCGTGCACCACGACCGGGACCGCGGCGACCTCGGCGAGCTGATCCGCGACCGCGTTCTCTGGGCCAGCGAGCGGGGCCATGTCGTGGCCATAGCTCCCGAAATACCCCGAGACCACGACCGCGTCGACCTCGCCGCTTTCTGCGAGCAGCTTCGGCAGCTCAGCGTAGACGTCGAGTCTCGCTTCCCCCGATCCGGCGAGATCGATGGGGTTGCGGCTCGAGGCTGCGGCCGTGAGCAGCGGCTCAATTTTGGCCCGCAGACCGGGGCTGAGCTCGGGCAGCTCGAGTCCGAGCCGGGCGGCTTCGTCGGCCGCGATCCCGCCCTGCCCGCCGCTGTCGCTGATAACGGCAATCCGGGGGCCGGCTGGCGCGTCACGGCGGTGAAGGTAGGAAGCGATCTGCACGAGCTCTGCGGGGGTGCGGACGCGCAGCGCTCCCGCCGCCCGGCATGCCGCATCGACAAGATCCATCGAGGACGTCATCGCGCCGGTGTGCGACTGAGCGAGCTCGCGGCTTGCATCGCTCGCACCGGTCGTGAGCACGATCACGCCGATACCTGATTCCGTCGCCTCCCTGATCGCGGCAAACAGGTTCTCCGCGTCGGAGAAGTCCTCGACGTACACGCCGATCGTGCGCGTCGGCCCATCGCCAATGATTGAGCGGACGACCTCCGCTGCCCCCATGTCGGTTTGGTTCCCAAGCGACACAAAGCGGGACACCCCCACGCCCGAGCGATCCCCGATCGCAGCAATCTCGCTGCCCAGTTGACCGCTCTGCGAGACAATCGCAAGGCTCCCGGGCCGCATGCTGCCCCACATGAGCTGCAGCTCCCCCTCGGCGGCGTAGATTCCCAGGCTGTTTGGGCCGATCATTCTCGCCCCGTACTCGCGGAGCAACGCTGCAGTCTCGGCTTCCTCGTCCATTGAGGCCGCCACGACCACGAATGCGCGGGAGCCCAGCTCGAGCGCCTCGCGGATCACACCGGCCACGAGGTGGCCCGGCACTGCAATCGCGACGAGCTCTGGCACCGCAGGGAGCTCACTGAGCGTCGGATAGCTCGGGTAACCGAGGACCTCGGCACCGCTGCGATTCACGAAGTAGACGGGACGGCGGCGCTCGCCGAGCTGCGCGCCCTTTGCGAGCCAGTGGCCCCACTTGGCGGGATCTCCCGAGGCCCCGACAACGGCTACCGACGCCGGATTACCAAATACCGCTGAGACAGTGCGCTCGTCGAGCCCGGCAGAGGAAGCAGAAACCAACATCATCATCCTTGATCTGTGGTGAACTACGCCAGCAATTCTTAACTGGCTATTCAATCAATTTAGCGGACGTGCGAAACTGAAGTCAAGCGATAATCGCGGTCTCGGCCCGCGGGCTAGCCGGCAGCCAGGTGATCCGTCACGAAACGGGCACACAGCTCCTGCATCGCCTCGGGCGTGATGCTCGTTGACCCGAGGAGCGCCTGCACCGCGAGGCCGTCGATCATCGCGAGCAGCTGATTCACCTTTGCGTCAAGCCCCTCTGCCACGAACACCCCCTCGTCCACGCCCTGATCGATCACGTCAAGAATCAGGCGACGCCACTCCCCGTAGGCAGTCTCGTTGAGTTGCCGCAGCTTCTCGTCCTGCAGCGCGCCCACCCAGAGCTCGAGCCAGACGTGCCACGACTCCCTCGTTGCCTCGTCCACCGGCACATACGACTGGAGCAGCTTCCCCAGCTTCTTGTCAGCAGCCAGGTCTTCCTTCCACAGCACGGAGCGCCGCTCAAACGACGACGAGAAGTTATCCTCGAACGTCTCGCGGATGAGATCATCCTTACTTTCGAAGTAATAGTGCACGATTCCGGGCGAGACACCGGCTTCCCGGGCAACATCCGCCACCCGCAGCATCGCCACACCCCGCTGCACCATCACCCTTCGCGTGGCAGCCATAATCTGAGGACGCCGCTCATCTTCAACGCTCGGCCGAACCATGTGACCCACCTCTCCAAGCGCGGAACGCGCTCTCTTGACCCCATCGTAGCCCGCATGTGTTTCGCCACTCAGCCACCGCTGCCCATTTGGTACGGGTCAGACGCTACAGTGCACCCGGCTCCCGCAGTGCTTCGCACACCTCCGCAGCGGCCCGTCGACCAGACGAAATCGCGCCGTCGATGTATCCGTTCCAAACACTCGCGGTCTCGGTGCCCGCCCAGTGGACACGCCCAACCGGCTCGCGCCACCCCGCACGACCGTGCTCGACCCAGGTTCCGGGCGTCGGATTTCCCGCATAGGCACCGCCAATGAATGGCTCCTCGGCCCAGTTCTTCTCTGCGTAGCGCGTGGGGGCCGCGGCATCATCGCCAAACAGCTCGACAAGGGTATCCAGCACATCCTGCCGCCGCCCTTCGACACCCAGCGCGCTCCACTGCCGGATACGGTCCGCGTACACGAAGCACACGAGTACGCCGGCCGCGAGGTCGCTTGGCGAGTTATCGAAGACGAACCCGAGCGATCGCTCGCCGTACAGGGTCGCCTCGCCGCTCAGGCCGCGCTCACGCCAGAATGGACGCTCGTACGACACATGAATCTTGACGACGTCGCCCATCGGGCTCTTCGCAAGCCAGCGCCCGCGGGAATTCGGCAGCATCGGCTCGTAGGCGATGCGCTGACCGGCGTGTGGCGGCACCGCGACGATGACGCGGCTCGCGCGAATTTCACCTTGATCGGTTGTGAGCGTGACGCCCCCGTCAAACTGCTCGATTCGGCGCACCGGAACCCCCAGGAAGACGCGGTCTCCGAGCTGCTCTGCGATCTTCAACGCCGCCTCCTGCGCACCGCGCACGAAGCGGGTCTCCTGCGCGCACCCCTCCGCCTCCATCAGCTGGTCAAGGTTGCCCGCCGAAGCAATGTAGAACAGAAAGTGCAGCATCGAAATGTCTCGGGGCTCTACCGTCCACACGCTCTGCACTGCGAGCGCCATCCGCAGCCGAGCATCTGAGTTCGGCACCGTGCGCTCAAGATACGAGTACACCGTCTCGCTATCGAGCGCCTCCGCGTTCGGCGTGGCCCACGGGCGCTCGAGATCCACGGTCTCCGCAAGCGCGTCGATCTCCCCCATGAGCGCCAAGTACTCTCGCATCCCCGGCCCGTCATCCGGGCCAGCGATCTTAAAGTGGCGCTGCGAGCCATCAGTCCAGCGTTCGATGTTCGCCCCCTCAAGGTAAGTCGGAAAGGTCTCGACTCCGAATCGCTCGACAAGACTGAGAAAGTCGCGCTGCGTCGGGCCCACCCACTGACCACCGTAATCAATGACGACCCCGCCGCTGTCGCGCTGAGACAGCGTTCTCCCGCCGACGCGCTCGTCGGCCTCAAGCACGACGACGTCGACGCCGGTGTCGTACAGTTCAAGTGCGGCGGATAGCCCCGCGTAGCCGGCACCCACGACAACGACAGCGGCGGTCTCGGGAATTTCCGTACCCTGCTTTGACTTCTTTGTCTCCATGCGGCAAGTGTAAGGGTAAATTGACCGGCTGGCCAGTTTTGCTTGCGGAAGCTTGACAGAACCACGCCCAGCACCCAGGGTAGTAAGTTAACTGGCTAGTCAGTTAGGGAAATCGAGGTCAATGTGGACAACGAATTTGAAGAAGAGCTGCAGCAACGTCTGGCGCGCATGGAGTCACCAGGCTGCGGCGGAATGGTGCAAACCAATCTTCCGTGGAAAGACTTCGTGATCGCGGTCGGCGCACTGGCCGTCATCTCCGGGCTCCTACTCTGGTGGGCCGTCTAATGGTGAACTACATTCATACGGAGACCATTAGCGTCGCCAGGGTCCCGGAGGACGCGACGCTCAACGAACTCCCGCTCCTCCCCAAGGAACGACTCTGGGGCTTCTGGGATTACTCCGTCGTCAATATTGGGCTGGCGATCGCCACCTGGGCCTTTCTCCAGGGGGCGACCGTTGCATACTACGTGGGCGCGGCCCAGGCAATCGCGAGCGTAGTCATCGGCTACGGCATCTCCGTGCTGCTCGTCGCGCTCTCCCCCGTGTTGGCATCAGCGAAATACGGTGTTGAGCAGTTCGTGATGCTGCGCAGCATTTTCGGACACGCGGGGGCTCGCCTCGTGATGATCACGACCTCAACGATCTTCGCCGCAGCCTGGTCGGCAATCCTCGCAATCATGCTCGGGCACGGGCTCGTCAACATCGCCAACACCCTGTTCGGCGTCGAGATCAGCAAGACTGGTGCCGCGGTGAGCGTGCTCGGACTCATTGCAATCATCGCCTCCTGGGCGATCCTCGCCCGCGGCCCCGTGTCAGTGGAGCGGGTCAGCAAGATCGTCGCCCCAGCGCTCGTGATCATTCTCGTGGTCATCATCGTCATCATTTTTACCCGCGTCTCGTGGTCGGAACTCACCGCAATCCCTGCACTCGACCCTGAGCAAAACCCACACGTCAGCTTCATGGTCGCCGTCGAACTGGGCGTCGCTGGCGGGTTCGCCTGGTGGCCCAACATGGGTAACCTCGCCCGCCTCACGCGCAGTTCGCGGGCCGCGTTCTGGCCGAACTGGATCGGCATCTTCGGCGCATCAGTGTTCGCAGCGGTCGTCGGCAGCTTCGCTGCGCTGCTGCTGAAGATCACCGAGCCAACCGACTGGCTCGTCCCCCTCACCGGCACGGTGTTCGGGGTCATTGCGCTCGTCGCAATCGCGTTCGCGAATGTCACCGCAATCCTGTCGCAGGGGTACGGGTCTATGCTCGCGCTGCGCAGCGGTGGCGGCAAGGCGTTTCGCCACATGGCCTGGCCAATCATGGGCGTGATCATCCTCGGGCCGGCCGGGATCCTCGTATTCTTCCCGGGCGCCGTCTACGACAACTACGGGAGGTTTCTCTCGTGGGGTGCGATCCTCGTCGCGCCGCTCGTCGGCATCGGCATCGTCGACTACTTCATCCTTCGACGCACCCGCGTGCCAGTGCGCGAGCTCTACAAACCGGTTGCGACCTCGGCCGTTGGCTACTGGCGCGGCTGGAACCCTGTCGCGTTCGTCGCGCTGGCCGCAGGAGCAATCGTCTACACGCTCCTGCTGCACCCCATTAGCTATGAACCGTCGGCCTGGTTTCCCTACACGACGGCGTCGATCCCTTCTTGCCTCGTCGGCGGAGCCGTCTACTGGGTACTCACGAAGACCATCACGCAGCCCCGCGGGCTCGGCGGCTACACGCTCGAGACCCCGGTCTCAACCGGCGTCGTCCGGCTCCCCTAGCGGCGGAGCGCTTCCGGACCCTCGCTTCGGGCCGTCGCCTCGGAGCCAGCGTCCCGAAGGCAGCACCCCGAAAGCAGCGCCCCGAAGGCAGCGCCCTCCCGCGCGCTC